>JBBRXI010000097.1:0-7858 GCA_038248575.1 Burkholderiales bacterium
CAGCAGCCTGATCCGCGTTTCACGGGCAGCAGCAACAACGCTTGGCCGTGTCGCGGCGACCTTGGCGCACGGCGAAGGCTTGACGGCGCACGCCCGCTCGGCCGAGTATCGCGTCGAAGGACCATAAGGCCGGCACGATAGGTCGATACGGCCCAATGCGGCCCGGGACGATCTCGCCGCAGCCACCCCAGCGACTGAACACACGTTTACGCCGAAAAGACCTGCCATGGAGACCAAACTCGCGACGTCAAAAACCGGCTGGGGCGCGCTGCTGGTCAGGCATGCGCGGCAGCACCGGGCCGAGGCCCTCGGATTGGCGGTCGCCGTGCTCGGCGTTCTCGCGCTGCTCTTGCAAAGCCTGCTCCAGATCGCCCAGGGCAACGCTGCGCCCGGCTTGCGTCTTGCCGCGCTCGGGGGCGCTGCCGGCTTTGCCGCGACGGCGCTCGGCGCGCTGCCGGCGCTCGCGCTGCGCGGCCTGCCGCAACGCATCGAAGACGCCCTGCTCGGTTGGGCCGCGGGAATGATGCTCGCGGCGAGTGCTTTTTCGTTGCTCCTGCCGGGCATTGACGCCGGTTCTCGCATTCTCTCGAGTAAACCGCTCGGCGCCGGTGTTGTCGTCATTGGCATGACGCTCGGCGTCCTGCTCATGCTCGGCATCGACGCCTTCATCCCGCACACCCACCAGCAAGCCGGCTCCCACGGTGCCGGCAACGAGCGCGTCGGTCGAATCTGGCTGTTCGTCTTTGCCATCGCCATGCACAATTTGCCCGAGGGGATGGCGATCGGCGTCAGCTTCTCACAGGGCGACATGAGCGTCGGCCTGCCGGTCACCAGCGCCATCGCGCTGCAGGACTTCCCCGAGGGCCTGGCCGTCGCGCTCGCCCTGCGCGGTGCCGGTTTCACGCCGCGCTATGCCGTTCTCGTGGCCGCCGCCACCGGCCTGCTCGAACCGCTCGGCGCCTTGCTCGGCGTCGGCCTGTCGAGTGGATTCGCGCTGGCGTACCCGATCGGCCTCGGCCTTGCCGCCGGCGCGATGATCTTCGTCGTTTCGCACGAAGTCATTCCCGAAACCCATCGCAACGGCCATCAGACCTCGGCTACGCTTGGACTGATGGCTGGATTCGCCCTGATGATGGTGCTCGACACCGCGTTGGGCTGATTTTCTTTAACAGAAGAAAGCAATGGCGAGCCAAAAAAGCCAAGTGAGTCCAATCAACATCGGCATCAGCGACAGCGATCGCGAGAAGATCGCGCGCGGTCTTTCGGGGCTGCTCGCCGACAGCTTCTCGCTCTACCTGATGACGCACAAGTTCCACTGGAACGTCACCGGGCCGCAAATGATCCGCCACCTCGTCGCCGCCCAGGAAGCGACGGCGCGCACGGCGCGCAAGCTCTTCGCGCTGACCGAAGCGGCGAACGACCAGCCGACCGCCGACCTCGTGACACAGCGGCGTGAAGTGCACGAAAAAACGGCGTGGATGCTGCGTAGTCTGCTCGAGGAGTAAGCGACCCGCCGTCGATCAGGCGCGGCCGGCGTAGCGCCGGGCAAACGAGCGCGGACGGTAACGCGCTTCGCGCTCGTCGGCGTTGCTGGCCTGGGCCTTGGCGGGTTCGCTCAGGCGACGATCTCGCGGAGCGCCCCGATAAGCGCTGCGCATTGCGCGTCGGTACCCACCGTGATGCGCAGGTGCTGGTCGATGCGCGGCAGCCGGAAATGGCGGACGATGACGCTGCGCGCGCGCAGCGCGGCAGCGAGTTGTCCGGCATCGTGCGTTGCGTGGCGGGCGAAAATAAAATTGGCCGCCGAAGGAACGACGGCAAAGCCGAGTTCTTCGAGCGCGCGCGTGAGCGTCGCGCGACTGTGCATCACGGCGCGGCGGGTCATGTCGAGGTGGGTTGTGTCGGCGAGCGCGGCGCTCGCTCCGGCGATGGCCAGACGGTCGAGCGGGTAGGAGTTGAAACTGTTCTTGATGCGCTCGAGCGCCTCGATCAGCGCCGCGTCGCCGACCGCGTAGCCGACGCGCAGGCCGGCCAGTGAGTGCGATTTGGAGAGCGTGCGGATAACCAGCAGGTTCGGGTGGCGGTCGATGAGCGCGATCGCTGTTGGAATCGTTTCGCCGGCAAAGTCGATGTAGGCTTCGTCGATGACTACGACCGAGCGCGGGTTGGCCGCGAGCAACTGCTCGATAGCGGAAAGCGGCAACAGCCGGCCGGTTGGTGCGTTCGGATTGGCGAGCACGATGCCACCGACGCCGTTGCCAAACTCGCCGGCGTAATCACCGACGCGAATCTCGAATGCTTCGCCGAGCGGCACGCTCAGGTGCTCGACGCCATAAAGTCGGCAGTAGACCGGATAAAAGCTGTAGCTGATGTCGGGCATCAGGATCGGGGCGTCGTGCTTGAGCAATGCCATGAAGGCGTGCGCGAGCACTTCGTCCGAACCGTTGCCGACAAAGATTTGCTCCGGCGTGAGCGTGCAACCGGCACGTGCGGCGAAGTGCGCCGTGATCGCGCCCTTCAGCGCGTCGGCGCTCGGGTCGGGGTAGAGGCGCAGGCGGGCACCGTCACTGCCCAGTTCGCCCTGCATCGCGGCGACCGCGTGCGGCGACGGCGGGTAGGGATTCTCGTTGGTATTCAGCTTGACGAGGCCGGGCAACTGCGGTTGCTCGCCGGGAACGTATGGCGTCAGGCGGTGGACGAGGGGACTCCAGTATGGGCTCATGGACGGCTCGCAAGGTCGGATGCAGGGCAAGCCTGAAATGGTATCATGCAGGCTCGCTGTTTCAGTCGGGTTTCGGTCGGCTTGCGCTGCTTGGCAAGGGTTTGCGTCGGCTGGCCAGCGTTTTTTTTGAGGCGTTGCTGCCGACCGATTCTTCGCCTGATCTGCCCCATTTTACCCGACGGGATTTTCCATGCGGCAAGCCGAAATTTGCAGGAATACACTCGAAACGGCGATCAGCGTCCGTCTTGACCTTGACGGAAGCGGCGAGTGCACGCTCGCGACCGGCGTTCCTTTCCTCGATCACATGCTCGAGCAGGTGGCGCGTCACGGCCTCATTGATCTCGAGGTCAAGGCGACCGGCGACCTGCACATCGACGCGCATCATACGGTCGAGGATGTCGGCATCGCGATCGGTCGGGCGCTGGCCCAGGCGCTTGGCGACAAGACCGGCCTGCGCCGCTATGGCCACGCCTACGTTCCGCTCGACGAGGCCTTGTCGCGCGTCGTCGTCGACCTGTCGGGGCGGCCGGGACTCGAATTTACGGTGCCGTTCACGCGCGCGCTGATCGGCGTCTTTGACGTTGATCTGGTGCGCGAGTTTTTCCAGGGCCTCGTCAATCACGCGCTGATCACCCTGCACGTCGATAATTTGCGCGGCGAGAATGCACACCATCAGGCCGAGACGGTGTTCAAGGCCTTCGGCCGCGCGCTGCGCATGGCGGTGGAGGCCGACCCGCGCGCCGGCAACAGCATTCCCTCGACCAAGGGCTCGCTGTGAGGGCTGCAGGCGCCGGCACGATTGCCGTCGTCGATTACGGCATGGGCAATTTACGCTCGGTCTGGCAGGCGCTGGCGCGTGTCGCCGGCGAGGGCGCCGTGACGGTGACCGCTGACCCGGCTGAAGTTCTTGGCGCCGATCGCGTCGTTTTTCCCGGTCAGGGCGCGATGCCCGATTGCATGCGCGAACTCGACGCCCGCGGCCTGCGCGGCGCCGTCGTCGAAGCGGCGCGGCACAAGCCATTTCTGGGCATCTGCATCGGCTTGCAGATGCTCTTTGAGCACAGCGAAGAAGGCGATGTGGGCGGGCTCGGCGTCTTTGCCGGCGGTGTTCGCCGCTTTGCCGCCAACGACATGGTCGGCCCGGCGGGCGAGAAGCTCAAGGTCCCGCACATGGGCTGGAACGAAGTCGTGCACACCCGCTCCCATGCGCTCTGGAACGGCATAGCGGACGCGACCCGCTTCTACTTCGTGCACAGCTATCACGTCGCCCCGGTCGACCGCGCGTGCATTGCGGGTACGACGGTTTACGGCGTCCCCTTTACCAGCGCGGTGGCGCAGGATAATATCTTCGCCATCCAGTGCCATCCTGAAAAGAGCGCCGACGCCGGTCTTGCCCTGTTGTCCAATTTCGTGCACTGGAAGCCGTGAACCGGTCGCGTTCTTCGCCCTCCCGCCTTTTTCATTACTTGCGTTCTCCACCATGCTGATCATTCCCGCGATTGACCTGAAGGACGGGCAGTGCGTCCGTCTCAAGCAGGGGCTCATGGACGAAGCCACTGTTTTCCCCAATACACCGGCCGCGCAGGCCAGGCACTGGCTCGAACAGGGTGCCCGTCGTCTGCACGTTGTCGACCTCAACGGCGCTTTTGCCGGCCGGCCGAAGAACGCCGCGGCGATCAAGGAGATCGTCAAGGCCATCGGTGGCGACATCCCGATCCAGCTCGGCGGCGGCATTCGCGATCTCGATACGATCGAACGCTGCCTCGACGACGGCGTCAGCTACGTCATCATCGGCACCGCAGCGGTCAAGAACCCGGGCTTTTTGCACGATGCCTGCAGTGCTTTCCCGGGACAGATCATCGTCGGTCTGGACGCCAAGGAAGGCCGCGTCGCCGTAGACGGCTGGTCGAAGCTCACCGGGCACGACGTCATCGATCTGGCGAAAAAATGCGAGGACTACGGCGTCGAGGGAATCATCTACACCGACATCGGCCGTGACGGCATGCTCTCGGGGATTAATATCGAGGCCACGGTCAAGCTCGCGCAAGCGCTGCGCATACCGGTCATCGCCAGCGGCGGTCTGTCGAGCATGGACGACATCCGGGCGCTCTGCGCCGTCGAATACGAAGGTATTTCGGCGACGATTGCCGGCCGCGCCATTTACGACGGATCGCTCGACTTTGCCGCGGCACAGGCTGAAGCCGACCGCGCCAGCCAAAGCTGATCGGCCCTTGCCGCCCAGTGGACATAGAAAGCGACTCCCGTGGGCCTAGCCAAACGCATCATTCCCTGTCTTGACGTCACCGCCGGCCGGGTCGTCAAGGGCACCAACTTTGTCGACTTGCGCGACGCCGGCGATCCGGTCGAGATTGCCCGCCGCTACGACGCGCAGGGCGCCGACGAAGTGACCTTTCTCGACATCACGGCTTCATCCGACCAGCGCGACATCATCCTGCACATCATCGAGGCCTGCGCCGCGCAGGTCTTCATCCCGCTGACCGTCGGCGGTGGCGTGCGCACGGTCGCCGACGTCCGCCGGCTGCTCAACGCCGGCGCCGACAAGGTCAGCATGAACACGGCGGCGGTGAATAACCCCGACCTCGTCGCCGAGGCGTCGGCGAAAGTCGGCAACCAGTGCATTGTCGTCGCCATCGACGCTAAACAGGTTGCACCCGGGCAGTGGGAAGTGTTCACCCATGGCGGGCGCACGCGCACCGGGCTTGACGCGGTGGCCTGGGCGCGCCGCGTCCAGCAGCTTGGCGCCGGCGAGATCCTGCTCACCAGCATGGACCGCGACGGCACCAAGAACGGCTTCGATCTCGCGCTGACGCGCGCCGTGTCGGACGCCGTCGATATCCCGGTGATCGCCAGCGGCGGCGTCGGCAATCTTCAGCATCTGGCCGACGGCGTCACGCTCGGGCGCGCCGACGCGGTGCTCGCGGCGAGTATTTTCCACTTCGGCGAGTACACGGTACGCGAGGCCAAAGCCTATATGCACGAGCGCGGCATCGAGGTCCGCTGATGAGCGACCTCGATACCAGTCTGGACTGGCTCGACGCGCTCAAATGGGACGAGAACGGGATGATCCCGGCTATCGCCCAGGACGCAACGAGCGGCCGAGTCGTCATGTTCGCGTGGATGAACCGTGACTCACTGCAGGAGACGCTGACCGCCGGGAAGGCAGTATACTGGTCGCGTTCGCGTCGGCGGCTGTGGAAGAAAGGCGAAGAGTCGGGCCACTACCAGAAAATACGCTCGATTCGCGCCGACTGTGACGGCGATGTTGTGCTGCTTTCGATCGAGCAGGTTGGCGGTATCGCCTGTCACACGGGCCGCGCCAGCTGCTTCTTTCTCGAGTTGCGCGACGGGCGTTGGCAGGCCTGCGATCCGGTATTGAAAGACCCTGAGGAAATTTACCGAAAATGAGCACCCACGACATCCTGCATCGCCTTTCCGAGACGCTCGCCGCGCGGCGCAACGCCGACCCGGCGACGTCCTATACGGCCAAGCTCTTTGCCAATGGCCCGGACTCGATACTCAAGAAGATCGGCGAGGAGAGCGCCGAACTGATCATGGCGGCCAAGGACGGAAAACGCCTGAACATCGTCCGGGAATCGACCGATCTGATTTATCACGTGATGGTGCTGCTCGCTTTCTATGGTATGGGCATCGAGGACGTGTCGCAGGAAATGCGCCGGCGCGAGGGAATTTCCGGCATCGACGAGAAAAATTCGCGGATTAACTAAGCCATGGATAACTGTCTGTTCTGCAAAATCGCGCGCGCTGAGATCCCGGCGCGCAAGGTCTATGAGGACGACGCCGTCGTCGCTTTCCACGACATCAACCCGGTTCGTCCGCTGCACCTTCTGGTCATTCCCAAAAAGCACATCGCGTCGCTGGCCTCGATCGACGACACCGACACGCCAGTGCTTGGCCGGATGCTGGCGATTGCCGACCGGCTGGCCCGGGAAAATGGCAGCCCCGAGGGATTCCGTGTGATCATCAACACCGGGCGCATCGGGATGCAGGAGGTACAGCACTTGCACGCACACCTTATCGGCGGACCGGAACCGGTCGGACCGATGCTCAATCGGAATTAAGGAGAGTCATCATGGGTAGTTTCAGCATCTGGCACTGGCTGGTCGTCCTGGTCATCGTCATGCTTGTTTTTGGAACCAAAAAGCTGCGCAATATCGGCGAAGACCTGGGCGGAGCGGTCAAGGGTTTCAAGGAAGGAATGAAATCGGCTGAGGACAAGGACGCAGCGGTGACGCCGGCGCAGCCGCCGCCGCAACAGGTCAGCGGCGGGCAGACGATTGAGGGCGAGGTCAAGGAAAAGACCCGGTCGTGATCGTGAGGAGTAAGGCCTGAGGAGTCGGAGCAAATCCGGCGCTTCCCCCGTTCTTCGCTCCGAATTGATCATTCCCGACTCCTCTCTCCAGACTCCCACATGTTCGACATGGGCTTTTCCGA
Source organism: Burkholderiales bacterium (assembly GCA_038248575.1). Taxonomy (GTDB): domain Bacteria; phylum Pseudomonadota; class Gammaproteobacteria; order Burkholderiales; family Rhodocyclaceae; genus Propionivibrio. Next base: position 7,196 of record JBBRXI010000097.1, read on the forward strand.
ACTGATCGTCATTGCGATCGTCGCGCTCGTCGTTGTCGGGCCCGAGCGCCTGCCGAAAGTCGCACGCACTGCCGGGCACCTGCTCGGGCGCCTGCAGCGCTACGTGAACGACGTCAAATCGGATATCAGCCGCGAGATGCAACTCGACGAACTCAAAAAGCTGCAGAGCGAGATGCAGGAGTCGGCGCGCAACTTCCAGCACAGCATCGATAGCGAGATTCAGGCGCTCGAACCGGTTGCCGCGCCGCTGCACGCGGTTGCCGGCGAACTCAGGGAAGCGCTTGCGCCGAGCGCTGAAACGATCGGCCGAGCAGTGACTCGAACGGCCGGCGAAACGGGCGGCCAGGTAGCCGGCGAAATGGTCGGCGAAGCGACCGTCCCGGTGCACACGCCCGGCGCCCCTGGGGCGAAGGCTTGAGGCGGCGATGAGCGGCAGCGAAGACTCTTTTATCTCGCATCTTTTCGAGTTGCGTGACCGGTTGATCCGTTCGCTGCTGGCGATCGGCATCGTCTTTGTCTGCCTCTTTCCGTGGGCCAAGGAACTCTACGCGCTGCTCGCGCAGCCACTGCTCGCGACGTTGCCGGCCGGCGGCCAGATGATTGCCACCGACGTGGTCGGCGTTTTCCTGGTGCCGATGAAGGTCGCGCTGATGGTCGCCTTCC
>JBBRXI010000098.1:0-7857 GCA_038248575.1 Burkholderiales bacterium
TACCAGCGAGCGCCTCGCCGCCGCTCGGCATAAAGCGCTCGCCCGCCAGAAGTCGACGGAAAGCCAGTCGATATTGGTCGCTGCCGGCGGATTTTTCCTGCACAGCTTTGATAATTTCGGTGCCAAACAACTGCTCGCCTAGCTGGCGCTCGTCGTTTTCATCGTCTCGTCGACCGTGTGGGTTGCCGATCGCCGCGTCAATGAGCTCGGAGCCATCGACAGCGCGCTGCTCAGCAACGATTTGCCGGTCGCCGCGTTTACTGACAAGGGCTTCGATAGATGGTTGACAAGCGCCTCGTCGCAGTAATTTTAAGCTGCCTGCTGGCCACTACGGGCTGGGCCGCGACGACCAGCCCTACGCTCCTGGCGACCCCGCCGCAGCCGATGTGGACGGAACTCCCGGTGCAGTACAAGATCGTTCTCGCGCCGCTGTCCGATGATTGGGATTCGCTCGAAAATTATCGTCAGAAAAAGTGGCTGGGGATTGCCGCCCGTTTCGCCAAGATGACGCCTGAAGAACAATACCGCATCCAGGGGCAAATGCAGACGTGGGGCAAGCTGACGTCCGAAGAGCGGCAGCAGGCGCGCGAAAAGTTCAAGACGACGAGCCGCCTGCCGATCGAGAAAAAGAACGAACTCAAACAAAAGTGGGCAGAGTACCAAAACTTGCCCGAAGAGCAAAAAGCGAAACTCCAGCAGGAGGTCGCGAGCAAACCCGTTCCCAATCCCGTCGGACCGGCGGCCACCTTGCCGCCGGCAGCCTCGCCCCCCTCGCCCCCCTCGCCTATTCCGGCGGCTTCCCCGCGGCCTGTTCCGGGAGCGTCGCAACTCGCCACTGAAACGAACGAATCCGGCGTGCCGGTGGCGAGCGGCGAGCGGCGCTGAGCGCGCCGATGTCCGCCGCAGCATCGTCGCGCACCTTCCCGGGAATCCCGTGCCGCCTCGCTAGCATGGCCTACGAAGTCCTGCTGCTGAGTGGCGTGCTCGGGCTCACGCTGATTCTCCCGCACGCTCTGTTCGCTGCCTGGAGCCATCGCCTGGCAACCGGGATTGTGCTCTGGGCGCATCTCTTTGTCGTGCTGCTCGCCTACTTCGTCGGTTTCTGGAGCCACAGCGGACAGACGCTGGCGATGAAAACCTGGCGCCTGCGGCTCCTGACGCATGACGGACGAGCGCTGCGCCCGGCCCGGGCGCTGCTGCGCTATCTGTTGTGCTGGGCAAGCGTTGGCTTGGCCGGCATCGGCATCGCCTGGGCGCTGGTCGACCGAGACGGCCAGTTTCTCCACGACCGGCTGGCCGGCACCGAACTGGTAATGGCCTGAAGTTGGCCCGCGTCAGCGGCGCTCGACCCACCAGATCATTGCCGCGGCGGCGAGCATGAAGAGCGCCGACGGCGCCAAGGCGCTAAGTACCGGGGACCAGCTGTTGATCGCGCCAAGGTTGGAAAACAGGCCGTTGAGCATGTGGAAAAAAACGCCGATCATGACGCCGGAAAATATCTTCAAACTGACGCCGGAGACACGGTCGTGGGTATAACCGAAGGGCAAGGCGATCGCGACCATGACCAGCGCGGCGAGCGGGTAGAGGACTTTCTTCCACAGGGCGATATCGTAGCGCTGCGTCTTCTGGCTGTTCTCCGAGAGATGCCGGGTATAGGCCGCAAGGTGGAGCAAGGACATGCGCTCGGGGGCGACCATGAGCACCGAAAGAATGTCCGGGTTGAGCGCCGAGCGCCACGCCATGTCGGGCTTCTTGATGACCTCGGCCTTGTCGCCGTCGAGCACCGTCTGCACGATGCCGCTCAGCCGCCACGACGCCGGCGGAACATAGACGCCCTCTTGCGCCTCGGTCAACGAGCGCAGCGCGCCGCTGGCATCAAAATCATAGATGCGAATGCCGCGCAGCCGCGTATCGGGCAGCACGACCTGGACGTTGATGAAGCGGCGCTCATCCTTGACCCACAAGCCGCTGCGCAAGTCCTGGCCGACCGTCTTGCCCCTCTCCTGAAGCCGCAGCTGCTGCGCCGCGCGCTCGGCCGGCGGCGCGACGACTTCGCCGATGACGAAAGTGACCAGCGCGAAAACGGCGGCGACCTGCAACAAGCCGGTGAGCAGACGCCCGGTCGACATCCCCGAGGCGCGCAGCACGGTAATCTCCGAATGTCGGGCGAGCGTCGATAGCGCGTAGAGCGTACCGATGAGCACGGCGATCGGCATCAGTTCATAGACCCGCCCAGGCATGCGCAGCAGGACGAAAGCCAGCGCATGGCGCAGCTGGTAGGAATTCTGGCCGACGTTCTTGACCTCGGCGACCATGTCGAAGAAGCCGAACAGCGCGAGGAAGGCGGCGAGCACGAGCAGAATCGCCCCGGCGACTTCGCGGGTGATGTAGCGGCGATAGATTTTCATCGCGTAAACCGGGTGAAGGAGAGCACGGCGATCCGCCGGTAGAAGAGCAGAGGCAGCAGCGCGAGCATGAAGAGATGGACGGCAAACATGCCGACGATGAACGAGATGCGGCCGTTGGCGACCCAGGCCTGGCTGATCGTCATCAGGTTGTTGTAGAGCAGATAGGTGAACAAGGCGAGCAGCATATTGGCCGAACGGCCAGCACGCGGGTTCACGAACGAGAGCGGAATAGCCAGCAGCGCGAGCACGATGGCCGCCAGCGGAACGCTCAGCCGCCACATCAGTTCGGCACGATAAACCGGCGCCTCGTTGGCCAAGAGATCGACGGTCGGCGTGTTGCGCGGCGTGTACACGATGCCGCGCGACTCCTTGGTCTCGAGACGGATCGCGTAGCGCGCGTATTCGAGAATGCGCAGCTCCGGGGTGCCGGCCTCGATTTCGTAGCGGCGGCCGTTCTCGAGGACGATGAAACGATCACCGTTCGCGGCGATTTCCTGGTGTCCGGTCGCCGCCATCGTGACGCCGAAGCGCTGGTTCTGAACCGAGCTGACAAAGACGTTCTTGACGAAGCTTTCGTCGTCGGCAATGGCTTCGACGAAAATCACCCGTTCGCCCGACGAGGATTCCTGAAAGGCGCCCGGCGAAGCCTGTCCGGCGTCCTTGCGCGTACTTAGGTTGCTGCGGTATTCGGCGCTCTGCGACAGCGCCCACGGCGAGACGAAGAGCGACAATCCGGCGATGGCCAAAACCAGCGGCAAGGTGAACACGAGGACCGGGCGTATCCAGGCGGCAAGAGATAGCCCTGAGGAAAACCAGACGACCATTTCGGAATCGCGATAGGTGCGCGACAAGCTGAGCAGAATGGCGATGAACGAGGCCAGCGAGAGCAGCGCCGGGATGTAGTTGAGCGCGGCGAAACCGAGTAGCGCGACGACCGCTTCCGGGGCAATCGACCCCTGTGCTGCCTCGCTTAAGAGACGAATCAGTTGCGTCGTCAGCAATATGGCAAAAAGCGCTACGAAAACGCCGGCGGCCGAGTGCGTAAACTCGCGCCGGGCGGCGCTCTGGAAGATCATTTTTTGACTTTAGCGAAATACTGCAGTGATAATCGGTGTATCGAAACCGAGCGGTGTGAGGAGTGGCCAGTGGAATTTAGCATAAAAAGCGGAAGCCCGGAAAAGCAGCGCAGCGGGTGCGTCGTCGTCGGCGTCTTCGAAACGCGCAAACTCACGCTGTCCGCCGAAATAATCGACAACGCGGCCAACCGCTATCTATCCGACATCCTTCGCCGCGGCGACATGGAAGGCAAAGCCGGATCGACGCTGCTGCTGCACAACGTCCCCGGGACACTCTGCGATCGCGTCCTGCTCGTCGGCCTGGGCAAGGAAAAGGATTATCGCGAAAAGGAATACTGCGCTGCGCTGCGCACCGCGATCAAAGCGCTCAACGAGACCGGCGCGCTCGACGGCACGCTGTTCCTGACCGAGAGCGCGGTGAGAAAGCGCAGCGTCGCCTGGCGTATCCGCCAGGCGGTGATCATCGCCGAGGAAACCGTCTATCGCTTCGACCAGTTCAAGAGCAAGAAGAACGACGTCCGCCACCCCTTGCGCAAGCTGACCTTGACCATCGAACGGCGCACTGAACTGGCTGCTACCGAAGAGGCGCTGGCGCAGGGCCGGGCGATCGCCGGTGGCGTCGCGCTGGCGCGCACGCTCGGCAACCTGCCGGGCAATGTGTGCACGCCCTCGTATCTCGCGCAAACCGCGCAGCAGCTTGCCGGCGAGCACGGCCTGGGGTGCGAAATTCTCGAGCACGCCGACATGGAAGCGCTCGGCATGCATTCGCTGCTCTCGGTGGCCAAGGGATCGCACCAGCCAGCCAAGCTCATCGTCCTGCATTACCGCGGCGCGGTCGCTGGCGAGAGCAACGCCAAAGCGCAGGACCGGCCGCTCGTCCTGGTCGGCAAGGGCATTACCTTCGACTCGGGTGGTATCTCGCTCAAGCCCGGTCCCGAGATGGACGAGATGAAGTTCGACATGTGCGGCGCGGCGAGCGTGCTCGGCACGCTTAAAGCGGTGGCGCAGATGAAGCTGCCGATCAACCTGACGGTGATCGTCCCGACTTCGGAGAACATGCCCGGCGGCGCGGCCAGTAAACCCGGCGACATCGTCACCTCGATGTCCGGACAAACGATTGAAATCCTCAATACCGACGCTGAAGGCCGGCTTATCCTGTGTGACGCGCTGACCTACGCCGAGCGCTTCGCACCCGATACGGTGATCGACGTCGCGACGCTCACCGGCGCCTGCGTCATCGCCCTCGGTCACGTCGCAAGCGGGCTTTTCGCCAACAACGACGGGCTCGCCCGCGAACTGCTGCACGCCGGCGACGAGGCCAATGACCGCGCCTGGCATATGCCGATTTGGGACGAATACCAGGACCTGCTGAAGAGCAACTTCGCCGACATGGCCAATATCGGCGGACGCGCCGGCGGCAGCATCTCGGCCGCCTGCTTCCTCTCGCGCTTTACCAAAAAGTTTGCCTGGGCGCATCTCGATATCGCCGGAACGGCGTGGAAATCGGGCAGTGAAAAAGGCGCTACCGGTCGCCCGGTGCCGCTGCTCTCGCAGTACCTGCTCAAACGCGCCGGGAAGCTCGATTGACCCAGATTTTCTTCTACCACAACGCCGCCGACCGCATTGCCGCGAGCGCGGCGTTGATCGGCAAGGCCTATGCGCAGCACAAGACGCTCGTCGTCTATGCGCCCGACGCGGAGGTCGCCGGGGCCATCGACCGCCATCTCTGGATGCACCCACCGGACGGCTTTGTAGCGCATGTGCGCACCGACTCAGCGCTCGCCGCGCAGACCCCGGTCCTCATTGCCCAGACGCTGGGCGCAACCGACGCGCTGCCGCATAACGAGCGTCTGTTCATTCTCGCCAACGACGTCCCGGCGGGCTTTTCGCGCTTCACGAGCGTCATCGAAGTCGTCGGACGGGACGCCGACGAACGCTTGGCGAGCCGCCAGCGCGTGAAGTTCTACAAGGACCGCGGCTACGAGATCAAATATATCGATCTTGAGGAAAACGCCTGATGACCGACCCACACGATCTCGTCGATCGGGCCAACAAGCTGATGCGCGCCGACGGCCGCGCACTGGGCCGGCGGCGCAGCTTCCTCGCCTCGCCCGGCCAGCCGCCGGCGCCGTTCACCCTGCCACCGCCGGGCTTCGCCGACGACGAGCTTCCGGTGCTCACCGAAGTCGTGGCGGCCGATGACTTTGCGCCGCCCAGCCAGGCGGCGGTCGCTGCAGTCAGCGCCGACGCCGGACGCCCCGACGAAGCCGCGTCCTCGCTGCTCGCCGCAGATGTGATGAAGAGCCTTGAGGAGCAACTCGCCGCCGAATTGCCGACGCTGATCGAAGCGACGCTGCTCAACGCGCAGGGCGAACTGCTGGCCGGCGTGCACTCGACGCTTGAACTTGCGCTGCGCAACTTCCTCGCCAGCCGCCAGTTGCCGCCGCCACCCGACCCCGACACCGACCTCCTCGCCGACGCCTAGGTCTGCGCGCACGATCAGCCGCAAAGACGCGGATAACCCGCCAATACTGCGCAGGCGGCAAAACGAGACGTGCTTGGCTGCCGCTACCCGCTACGGGCAGTCCGGGCATGGGACCTTCCGGTATAATCGCGGCTTTTCGCCTCGCGTACACGCCCCCTATGGAACTTGCCAAAAGCTTTGAACCGGCAGCGATCGAGCGTCGCTGGTACCCCGCGTGGGAGGCAAATGGCTATTTCGACGCCGGCCTCGACACCGGCAACGCAAACGCTTTTTGCATCCTGTTGCCGCCGCCGAACGTCACCGGCACGCTGCACATGGGCCACGGCTTCAATCAGGCGATCATGGACGCGCTGACGCGCTACCACCGGATGCGTGGCGATAACACGCTGTGGCAGCCGGGCACCGACCACGCCGGAATCGCGACGCAGATCGTCGTCGAGCGCCAGCTCGAAGCGCAAGGCCTTTCGCGCCATGAACTCGGGCGCGAAAAATTCCTCGAAAAAGTCTGGGAGTGGAAGGAGTATTCGGGCAACACCATCACCCGTCAGATGCGCCGCCTCGGCACCTCGCCCGACTGGAAGCGCGAGCGCTTCACGATGGACGCCGGGCTGTCGAAGATCGTCACCGAAACCTTCGTCCGTCTGCATAGGGAAGGCCTGATCTACCGCGGCAAGCGCCTCGTCAATTGGGACCCGGTGCTGCACACGGCGGTCTCCGACCTCGAAGTCGTCAGCGAAGAAGAAGCCGGTTTCATGTGGCATATCCGCTACCCGCTCGTCGACGAAAATGGAAAGGACGCGGGAAGCCTGACGGTCGCGACGACGCGGCCCGAGACAATGCTCGGCGATACCGCGGTGATGGTCCATCCGGACGATGAGCGCTACGCGGCAATGATCGGCAAGATGGTCAGGCTGCCGCTCACCGACCGCCAAATCCCGATCATCGCCGACCCTTACGTCGATAAGGAATTCGGCACCGGCTGCGTCAAGGTGACGCCGGCGCACGATTTCAACGACTACGCGGTCGGTCAGCGGCACGGCCTGCCGATCATTTCTATTTTGACGCTGGACGCCAAGATCAACGACAACGCGCCCGAAAAATACCGCGGGCTCGACCGCTTCGACGCGCGCCAGGCTGTTGTCGCTGACCTGGAAGCGCTGGGTATTCTCGTCAAGACCGATCCGCACACGCTCAAAGTCCCGCGCGGCGACCGGTCCGGCGTTGCCATCGAGCCGATGCTCACCGACCAGTGGTTCGTCGCGATGAGCAAACCCGGTCCCGATGGCACGAGCATTGTCGGCAAGGCGCTCGAAGTCGTCGCCTCGGGCGAGATCAAGTTTTTCCCCGAAAACTGGGTCAACACCTACAACCAGTGGCTCAACAACATCCAGGACTGGTGCATTTCACGCCAGCTGTGGTGGGGCCACCAGATCCCGGCGTGGTACGACGAAGCCGGCAACGTCTATGTCGCGCACGACGAAGCCGAAGCGCGTGCGCAGGCCGCGGCGAACGGGCAGACCGGCGAACTCAAGCGCGACCCCGACGTTCTCGACACCTGGTATTCGAGCGCGCTGTGGCCGTTCTCGACGCTCGACTGGACGCCCGAATGGCCGGGCCAGTCGAACCCGGCGCTCGACCTCTACCTGCCGTCGACGGTGCTCGTCACCGGTTTTGACATCATCTTCTTCTGGGTCGCGCGCATGGTCATGATGACGCGCCACATCACCGGCAAAATCCCCTTCAAGCACGTCTACGTGCACGGCCTGATCCGCGACGCCGAAGGCCAGAAGATGAGCAAGTCGAAAGGCAACGTGCTCGACCCGATCGACCTCATCGACGGCATCGGGCTCGAAGATCTCGTCAACAAGCGCACCAGCGGGCTGATGAA
>JBBRXI010000099.1:0-7802 GCA_038248575.1 Burkholderiales bacterium
ATCCACTTTCCGGGTATCGTCGATCAGTTTTTGAATCTGATCAGGATTTTCACCACCGTTTCCATGAATGAGTATAAAATCGGATGCTCGGTGAGCAGACGGTGGCCGTTGTAATGAAAGTCACCGATCAAGGGCACATCGATACCCATCTGATCGAGGTGCGCGCGGATTTTCGGAACGGCAGCCGCGGCCTCTGGCGTATTGACCGTGATACGCACGAGTTCGGATCCGGCGCGCGCGAGTTCGGCGCACTGGATCGCGGTGCGCAGCACATCGACGGTATCGGTATTGGTCATCGACTGGACGACGATCGGCGACTCGCCGCCGACAATCACCTTGCCGATGCGCACGGCGCGCGTCGGCCGGCGACGCGCAGGATACTGATCGGCTATGGGCTCTGCTGACAAACGATTTTTCTCACTCAACGGTAACACGCGCGACGTCGTCCTTGCTGCGCCTGGACAAGTCAACCGGCTTGCCCTTGTAGTGCAGCGTCACATGCGCCGCGTTGCCGACGACAACAGAAAAAGGCGGCTGGCCTTCGACTACACGCTGACTTGCGGCCGGGCCGATCTGGGCAAAAACGATGTTCCCGCTGCGATCGCGAACTTCGACCCAGGACGGACGGGAAAAACTGAAGCTCAGGCGATTGGCGGCCGCAGCCGGCGCGCTCGCCTGCAGTTCTTCCATCGCCGGCGCTGCAAGCGGGACGGCGGCCTCGCTGAGCACTGGCGGCGGCTCGGCAGGCGCCGGTGCAGCTTCAAGCGCCTGGACGTCGGCGGGCAGCGGAGCGCCCCCGCTCACCACCGCTGCGTTCGGCTGCGCCAGTGTCTTGATCGCCGACAGCGCCTGCTGCCAGAGGTCCTGCGAAAAAAAGAAGTAGGCGGCGACCGCCAAGGCAAGCACGCTGAGGCCCGAAAATATCCGGACATAGTCGCGCCGTTCGACGCCGCCGTCATGCGGGACCTGCACATTGGTGCCCGGCGACATCGTCAGTTCCGGCCCGGCCGGCATCTTCCCCGCCTCTAGCGCGGCCATCAGCTCGTTGGCATCTAGCCCGAGCAGGCGGGCATAATTGCGCACGAAACCGCGAATAATCGTCTTGCACGGCAAACGCGCCCAGTCGTCCGCCTCGAGCGCTTCGACCTGATGCGGGCTGAGTTTAAGCGCCGGCGCGACCGCGTGTATGGCGAGTCCTTTGGCGAGGCGAGCCGCGCACAGCTGCTGACCGACGCTGAGCGGCGCTGGCACTGGCACTGGGGCGGCAGAAGCAGCAGGAGCGGCAGGCGCTATCGTACTGACGGCGGGCGACTCAGCGTCGTCCGCCGCAATCGGCGAAATCGTCGCCCCGCTCACTGAAAATTCCCTTTAAGCAACTCCTGATACTCGGGCGAGTCGGGAAACTTGCGCCGCAGCTGGGCGGCAGAACTGCTTTCGGCCTGCGTGTCGCCGAGCCGCCGCTGCACGCGCAAGGAGAGCCACAACGTCTCCGCACTCGGGTCGCTCAAGCGCACGACCTTGTTCAGATGTTCCGCAGCGGCGTCGTAGTTGGCGCGGCGATAGTTGATCAGGGCGAGCTGGTACAAAGCCTGTGGATTTTCCGGCGAGAAACGCAGGCTGCGGCGGATCGAGTCCTCGGCCGCGGCAATATCCCCGGCCTTCAGATAACAGGTTCCGGCGTTCAGATACGCCGTCCCCGGCGTCTGATACATCGGGTTTTTCAACGCCCGTTCAAAATGCGCGATCGATTCCTTCTCTTTGCCGATCTGACAGAGGAACCAGCCGTAGTTGTTGCTGATCTCCGGATCGCGATTGTCGAGTTCGAATGCACGGCGGAAGTCTTTTTCGGCCGACTCGAGTTCCCTGACGTAGTACAACACGAGCCCGCGCGTGCTGTATGCCGGAGCGTAATTGGGATTGATCGAGATGGCGATCGTCAATTCCTCGAGGGCGACGATCAGGTTGCCTCCTTGGAAATAGAGCGATCCCAGTTCGGTGTGCAACTGAGCGCGCGTATGGATGTCCTTCGGTTGCGCCGGCGTGAAGGTCGCGTCGGCCGGCGGGGGAACCGACTTTTGCGCCAGAGCCGACGGAACGGCGATCGGAAGAACGGCGCCCAGCGCCAGAACAACAAGCAGACAGCGAAGCACTTTCATCGTGCCCTCACCTCGTGAAGTTCAATGATACGAGGCGTTGTTCGCCGCGTTTTATCGTGAATCTGGCCGGCCAACTGGCCGCAGGCGGCATCGATGTCGTCACCGCGCGTCTTGCGCGTCGTCGTGACGACACCCGCTTCCATCAGTATCTCGGCGAAACGCCGGATGCGCTGCGTCGGCGAGCGGCGATACGGAGAACCGGGAAACGGGTTGAACGGTATCAGGTTGAATTTGCACGAAACGTCGCATGTCGCCGCCAGGAGCTCGTGCGCGTGCGCGTCCGAGTCGTTGACGCCGTCGAGCATGACGTACTCGAAGGTGATGAAGTCGCGCGGCGCTTTTTCGAGATAGCGATTGCACGCCGCCATCAGCGCTCGCAGCGGGTATTTTCGGTTGATCGGCACGAGTTCGTCGCGCAAGGTGTCGTTCGGGGCGTGCAGCGAGACGGCGAGCGCCACCGGGCACTCGTCGCGCAGGCGGTCGATGTTCGGCACGAGGCCCGAGGTCGACACGGTGACGCGGCGGCGCGACAGGCCGTAGGCGTTGTCGTCGAGCATCAGGCGCAGCGCCTTGACGGTGTTGTCGAAGTTGGCGAGCGGCTCGCCCATGCCCATGAGCACGACGTTGCTGATGATGCGCTCGCTCTCGGCCGTAGCGGCCTGCGCGCCGCGTCGATCGGCTTCAAGCGCACGCCGCGCCTGCCACAACTGGCCGATGATTTCGGCAACCGTGAGGTTGCGGTTAAAGCCCTGCTTACCCGTCGAACAGAACGAGCAATCGAGCGCGCAACCGGCCTGCGTTGAAACGCATAGCGTCCCGCGGTCGTCTTCGGGGATGAAGACCGTCTCGATGGCGTTGCCGCCGCCGACGTCGAACAGGAACTTGCGCGTCCCGTCGTCAGCCAGCCGGTCGGAAACGATCGCTGGCGGGCGGATCTCCGCGCCGGCAATGAGCTTCTCACGCAAGCTCTTGGCGATGTCGGTCATCGCCGCGAAGTCGTCCTGGCCGAGGCGATGCATCCAGCGCAGCACCTGCCGCGCGCGAAACGGCTTCTCACCCTGTTCGGCGAAAAATTCGCTGAGGCCGGCCGCGTCGAAATCGAGCAGGTTAATTGGCATGTGATCAGTAGATCATGAGCGGGCTTAACGACCCGAGTAAACGTTCATCGCCGGGAAGAAAAAGCCGATCTCGAACGCCGCGGTATCGACCGCGTCGGAACCGTGCACGGCGTTGGCGTCGATCGACTGGGCGAAATCGGCGCGTATCGTCCCCGGCGCAGCTTTCTTCGGATCGGTCGCGCCCATCAAGTCGCGATTCGTGGCCACCGCGTTCTCGCCTTCAAGAACCTGGATCATCACCGGCCCAGACGTCATGAAGTCCACAAGTTCGCCGAAAAACGGACGCTGTTTGTGCACGCCGTAAAACTCGCCAGCTTCCTGTCTTGATAGCCACGCCATCCGGGCGGCAACGACCTTCAGTCCGTTGGACTCGAAACGGGACGTGATCTTGCCGATGACGTTTTTCGCCACAGCGTCGGGCTTGATGATCGAGAGCGTGCGTTCGATAGCCATAAATCAATTCTCCACAGCTAAAAAGTAAAAGGAAACCGTCAAAAATCAGGTCAATAGGGAATAGCCGTGCATTGTACCAACACTGCGTGAGGAATGCCGCAATTGCGCGCGTCGCCTGGGCGAAACTCGACGCTGCGGGGTGGCATAAAACGCTGTGCGGTGAACTTGCCGGCCGCCTCGCTTGCTGGCCCCCGAGGCTCCGGGTAACATGCCTTCGCACTCGGCGCACTTCGCGGGCAAAAGCTCGCGACGTTTGCGCCTCATTGAAGTCGAGGACTATGCTCAATCAGCCACTTCCGGACCTGCAAGCGTGGGTCGATTTCTTCAGCCACGCGGAAATGCCCGTTCTGCGGCAGACGGCACGACGGCTCGAGGAGGCGCGTCAGAACGTCGACAAAATTAGCGGCCGCGACATCGCTCGCATCGTCCTTCAGGACCCGCTGATGGCGATTCGCGTTCTCGCCGACATCCAGCCCTTTCACGGCAAGCATCTGCGCTCGGACATCACCACGATCGCCAACGCCATCATGATGCTGGGTGTCGAACCCTTCTTCAACCGCCTCGAGACCTCGCTCACCATCGAGAACGTGCTGAAGAGCGAAGCGCAAGCTTTGCTCGGCCTGCTGCAAGTCGTTCGCCGCGTCCAGCGCGCCTCGCAGTATGCCCACGACTGGGCGTTCGAGCGGCACGACGCGAACATCGAGGAAGTCGCTCTCGCTGCCCTGCTACACGATATCGCGGAGATTTTGCTGTGGTGTTTCGCGCCCAGGCTGGCGCTCGAGATCCGCGATCGCCAGCAAGCCGACAAGACCTTGCGCAGCGCGCGCGTGCAGGAGCAGGTTCTCGGCATCCGCCTGTTCGATCTGCAACTTGCGCTCTGCGACGCCTGGAGTCTGCCTGGCCTGCTTAAAATGCTGATGGACGACGCGAACGCGCATTTGCCGCGCGTACAGAACGTCGCGCTGGCCGTCAAGCTGGCCCGCCATTCGACCGGCGGCTGGGACGATGCAGCACTGCCGGACGACTTCATGGCGATTGAAAAGCTGTTGCACGTGAGTCGCGAAACGCTGTTTAATCGCCTCGACATACCGCCCGAGTTGGCCGCGCAGTACCTCGCGCGCGACCCGGCCGGTGAGCCGGACGGCGGGCCAAAGCGGACGCCAGCGCAATGAGCAGACGCACGGCTTAGATCAAAAAAACTGCGGCGGACATGGAGAACACGGAGAGCGAGTTGGTGTAGGCGCCGCGATGCCGGCGGCGCCGAGCACTTCGCCGTGTTCCACGTGTACGCCGCGACAAATGTTTTCATTCAGGGGGATTCAAATGAGCACCACTAGCACGCTTTTGCTCGGCGCATTTGCCGTTGTCGCAATCTACGCCATCACGCTTTACAACGGTCTTGTGGTGATCAAGCACGCGGTCGCCAAGGCCTGGGCCAATATCGACGTGCTGCTCAAGCAGCGACACGACGAACTACCCAAGCTGGTCGAAGTGTGCAAGCAGTACAAGCAGTTTGAACAGGAAACGCTGCAACGCGTGATCGAGGCACGCTCGGGCGTGCAGGCGGCGCGCACGGCGCAGGACGTTGGCGCGCTCGGCGAGGCCGAAAGCGCACTGCGCCAGAGCGTCGGCAAAATTTTCGCGCTGGCCGAGGACTATCCTGAACTCAAGGCCAATGAAAATTTCATGCAGCTGCAACAACGCATCACCGGCCTCGAGAACGGAATTGCCGACCGGCGCGAGCTCTACAACGACGCGGTCAACATCAACAACGTCCATGTCGAACAATTCCCCGACGCGCTGATCGCCCGACTCTTTAATTTCGGCATTAAGCCGCTGCTCGAATTCTCGAGCGCCGAAAAGAGCGACGTCGATCTCAAACTGCTGTTCGGATAGCCCCGGCGGCTCCGCGCTCGCCTGGCTGGCGACCCGATGAACGTCAGTTTCCGACGGCAGTACGGACAGCTCGTCACGTCCGGGGGGCAACTCCTGCTGCTCTTTATCGGCGCCAAGCTCGAATCGCGCCTCGGCTGGATCGTCTGCATGGCGCTGATCGCCGCGCTGAGTGTTGTTGCCTGGGTCGCGGCGCTCAATCGCCGACGCGCGATTGCCAACACACCAACCTCGCGCATCGCGTCGGCGGCACAGGGCTATGTCGAACTGTGCGGGCGCGGGAAACCGCTCGACTTTCCGCCGTTGCTCTCGCATCTGACCGCCCTCCCCTGCCTGTGGTACCGCTATCAGGTCGAAGAGCAAAAATCCGCAGGCAAATGGCAGGTCGTCAGTCACGGCGAGAGCGAGGTTTCCTTCATCATCGACGACGGCAGCGGGCGCTGCGTCGTTGACGTCGAGCACGCCGAAATCCTCACCCGGCACAAGGAAACGTGGACCCGGGACGGCACTCGCAACACCGAGTGGAAGTTGCTGATCGACGACGCCGTCTACGCACTCGGCGATTTTCGCACGCTCGGCGGCAACACGCTCGAACTTGACGCCAAGGCCGACATCGGCGACCTGCTCGGCGAGTGGAAGAAAAACCCGCAGCAACTGCTCAAGCGCTTTGACTTGAACGCTGACGGCACGCTCGACATGAGGGAATGGACGCTCGCGCGCCAGGCGGCGCGCCGCGACGTCGGCAAAGCGCATCGCGAAGCGCGCGATGAAACCGACGTGCACACCTTGCGCTGCCCGGCCAACGGTGAGCTCTATCTCCTGAGCAATTTCAATCCGGACAAGCTCGCCCGTCGTTACCTGTGGTGGTCACTTTTCCATATCACAGTGTTCTTCGCCGCGCTCGGTACGCTGCCCTGGATCGTTCAGCAGCACTTCTAAGCGCGCCAGGCAACGCGCTGTCGCGCGTTACAATCGCCGCTTACTCGCCGAGGTTGCCATGCACTTTCGCTCTTTACCAATCGTTTCGACCGGCGTCCTGCTGCTTGCCGTCGCGGCGTGCGCAAGCAAGCCGCCGACACCCGCGCCGAGTGCGCCGGCAGCCGTTGTGCAGGCGCCAAGGCCGGTGAAAATCGGTCTTGCGCTGGGCGGTGGAGCGGCACGCGGATTTGCTCACGTCGGCGTCATCAAGGTGCTCGAGGCACACGGGCTAACGCCCGATTTTGTCGCCGGAACAAGCGCCGGCGCCGTGGTCGGTGCGCTGTATGCCGCTGGCAGCAACGGCTTCGAACTGCAGAAACTCGCGCACAAACTCGACGAAGCGAAAATCAGCGACTGGTCGCTGCCCGACCGCGGCGTGCTCAAGGGTGAATCGCTGCAGCAGTTCGTCAACGACGCCGTCGGCCAGCGTCCGCTCGAAGCGCTCAATAAACCGCTGGCCGTCGTCGCGACCGACCTGCAAAGCGGCGAGAGCATCGTTTTTCGCACGGGCAACACCGGCATGGCCGTGCGCGCTTCGGCGACCGTTCCCGGAATTTTCCGGCCAGTCGCCATCAACGGTCACGAATACGTCGACGGCGGCCTATCGAGTTTGGTGCCGGTACGCAGCGTTCGCCTCATGGGCGCCGACGTCGTCATTGCTGTCGATATTTCCGCGCGCCCGGGCAAACAACCGGTGCGCGGAACGCTCGACATCCTGCTGCAGACGTTCACCATCATGGGCCAGAACCTCGCCCACTACGAACTCAAGGACGCCGACGTGGTGATTCGCCCGCAGGTCGACAGCGTCGGCGCCACCGATTTTCTCGCCCGCCACGATTCAATTCTCGAGGGCGAAAGAGCCGCGCAGGCAGCGCTGCCGCAAATTCGCGAGGCGATCAGGAAAGCTTCGCGAAGCTGAACCATCTCGGCCCGGACAGCAAAGACATCAACCTTCGAGCGACTCCCAGCGCTCGAGCAGAACCATCAACTCGTCGTCGATTGCCGGCAGGCGGGCCGAGATACGCGCAGCTTCCTGGGGGTCGCTCTGATAGAGCGTCGCGTCCTCGAGGCGCGCATTGATCGCCTTCTGCTCGCCTTCAAGCGCGGCAATGCGCTCGGGCAATTCGGCAAGTTCGCGCGCGTCCTTGTAGCTCCGCTTCTGGCCGACTTTGGCGGTGGCGGCCGGCGCCTCGGCAATCGCCCG
>JBBRXI010000100.1:0-7791 GCA_038248575.1 Burkholderiales bacterium
GATGCACAGGCCCAGGCCGCGCGCTTCGCCCTTGCTGCTCGCGCCTGGCGTGAATAGATTGGCGAGCACCTCAGGCGGCAGTCCCGGTCCGCTGTCCTTGACCGTGAGCTCGATGTACGGGCGGCCGTCCCGGTTCACCTGCCCGGTGCTGGCGATATGGATCGCGCCGCCGGCCGGCATCGCCTCGAGCGAATTCTTGATGAGGTTGATGAGGATTTGCTTGAGCGCATCGCTACCGCCGTCGACTTCACAGGGCGACTCCGCCGTCTCGGCGACGATCTGCACCGAGGCCGGGACGAAATCAGTCGCCGTCAGGAAGCGGACGACTTCGCCAATCACGCGATTGACGTCGCAGCCATTTTCTCGCGGCGCAGGATTCGCGTCGACGAGCTCGTTGATGATCTGGCCGACGCGATCGATTTCCTCGTTCAGGATAGAAATTTCGCGGCCCACCGGCTCCTGCTTTTCAAGCTTGGCGTCGAGGACGGCAAGATAGTTCTTGATGATCGACAACGGGTTGTTGACCTCGTGCACGACCCGGCGCGACGCCTGGCGGTATTGCTGGCTGATACTGGCGATCTGGCGCGCCGCTTCGCCGCTCTCGCTGCGCACTGCGGCGAGCGCTGAGGCGGCCTGCTCGCCGAACGACATGAGAAATCGTGCGCGCGGTTGCAGGCTCCAGACGAGGGCCAGAGCGACGCCGCCAACCAGCACGCCGAGGCAGCGATTGGCGCAAACGAGCGGCAAGCAGACGAGCGAATCGCTGGCCAGGATATGCAGCAACTGTTCTTCGGCAATCGCCAGCGGGTTGCTGCTGCGGCTGATAAAGCCAACCTGCCGTTGCCGCGCGGCGTCGGCCAGCACGCCGCCCCCCGACAACGCAATCGACAATTCGCTCAGCCGCTGTCTCGGTTCTCCGACCGGAAAACCGACGAGAGCGTCGCCCGCAGTGTTCATCAGAAAGATAACGGCATCGTCGAAGCCGAAAAGCATGCGCGCCGACCGGGTGATCGATTCAAGTAGACCCGACTCGCCATGCGGTTGCTGCGAAAACGCGCGGCCAATCTCCGCAATCAGCACGAAATCGCGCACCCCGTCGGTAAGTAGCTGATGTGCCGGATCCTTCGCCGACTCGGAACGGATAGCCGCGCTTGGGACGTCAAGTTCGTCGACCCCGACAAGGTCGATGCCAAGATATTCGGCGGCCCGGGCGACTTGCGCACTCGCCCCGCGGCCGATTGCCTGGAGCTCGGCCGGGCTCAGCGCGCAAAGCGACGAAGCGGCGACGACGGCCGCGTCGTCGCCGCCGTAATTGCAAAGCAGGTTGGCGAGCACGACGATGCGGATCAGCGGGTGGGCGGTTTCAACCCGGGGTGGCGCCTCGTGATGGTAGAGCACGCTGTCGGCGAGGAACGAGTCGAGTTCCCAGCGCTCGATCAAACTGGCGCCGGCTTCGCAGTGCGAGATATTGAACGTGCGCTGTTCGATCGTGCACAGCACCTCGTCGTCGCGGGCAAGGAAATTGAACGCGTATTCCTTCGGCGCGCTGGCCAGCAGCGCAAGCCGGCCGACGTTATGCAGCAGGCCGGCCAAGTAAGCTTCTTCGACTTGGGGATAGGCCATCTTGCAGGCAATTTCGCGCGCCATGACGGCAGTCGTCAGCGAATGCTTCCAGAAGCCGCGAAGATCGGCGCTGCTGCCGTGGGTAAAGCTGTTGAAAACCTGGAAGACCGATTCGCTGATGACCAGCGTCTTGATCATGTCGGAGCCCAGCAGCATCAAAGACTTTTCGAGACCGCTTCGGCCGCTGTCGCGGTGATACGCCGAGCTGTTGGCGACGCCGAGAATCTTGCTCGCCATGCCGGGGTCCTGGGCGATCAGTTCGGCGAGCGCCGCCATCCCGGCGTCCTCGGTCTGGCATTGTTCCATCAACTTGAGAAGGATCTGCGGCATCGCCGGAAGACGAATGCCGAGCAGCCTGCTGCGGAGTTCAGAATCGCCCTGATCCATCATTAATGACTATGAGCAGCCGACAACGACACGGGCGCCGCCACGCGCGAACCACCGCGCATAAGCCGGACGCAACCGTTCCCCGGTCATCGACTGCAGGAAGCCCCTTCCAGTTTGTTTTGTTGTTGATTCGATCCGCTCGCGATAATACAAGAACACGCTCCCGACAGCCAGCAATACCGGCAAAATGCGCCCGCTGGCGTACAACAGACGGCTAGGGTCGTTCGCGGCGTAGTGCAGGCCGTTTGCCGATGCGCACCGTCGCTTCGAGCGGGGCCTTTTGCCGGCGCAGGGAAAAAGGGACGGTTTCGCCGGGCTTCTGGCGGGCAATCAGGTCGAGCATGACTTGCGGATTGCTCACCGACTGGCCGTCGACGGCCAGGAGGACGTCGCCCGGCTTGATTCCGCCGGCATCGGCCGGGCTGCCGCGCTGGACGCCGGCGATCAGCGCGCCGGTAAGATCAGCGAGGTCGAAGGAATCGGCGATTTCGCGGGTGATCTCCTGCACCTCGACGCCGATCCAGCCGCGCGTCACGCTGCCGGTGGCGATGATCTGCTGCATCACGTCCTTGGCCGTCGACACCGGAATCGCGAAGCCGATACCGAGCGATCCCCCGGAGCGTGAGTAGATCGCCGTATTGATACCAACGAGGTTGCCGGCGCTGTCGATGAGCGCGCCGCCCGAGTTGCCCGGGTTGATCGCCGCGTCGGTCTGGATGAAGTTCTCGAAGGTATTAATTCCGAGATGCGAGCGGCCGAGCGCCGATACGATGCCCTGGGTGACGGTCTGTCCGACACCGAAGGGGTTGCCGATGGCCAGCACGACGTCGCCGACGCTGACGTTGTCCATCTGGCCGAGAGTGATCGCCGGCAACTTGGGGCTCTTCGTTTTCTGCGCGTCGATTTGCAGCACGGCGAGGTCCGATTCGGGGTCGCCGCCGACCAGACGGGCGCGCAAGCTGGTACCGTCGTTCAGCGCGACCTCGATCTGATCGGCGCTATCGACGACGTGGAAGTTGGTCAGAATGTAGCCGCTGCCGCTGACGATAACGCCCGAACCGAGCCCCGAGTTGGTCTGCTGACCGGCATCGGGGCGATCGCCAAAAAAGTGGCGGAACACCGGGTCATCGATCAACGGGTGGCGCGGCGCCTTGACGTTTTGCGCGGTGAAGATATGCACCACCGAGGGCAATGCGCGTTTTGCCGCGTCGCGATACGAAGCGGCGGCGGCGAGCGGCTCGCTCGTTGCGCTGGCCTCGTGCACGGCGACGACGCGCGTCGCCTCGCCTCCCGGCCGACTGAGCAAGTCGGGCCGCAGCGTCGAGACGACGAAAAAAACGCCGAGACTCAACGTGACCGTTTGTGCAAAAATCAACCAAAGTCTGCGCATGGGAAGCTCAAAGGAGGAGCCGATGAAACGTCAGGAACTGACCCGCTATCTCGATCAGCTGCTCGAATCGGCGCGTTTTCGCGATTATTGCCCAAATGGCCTGCAAGTGGAAGGTCGTAGCGAGGTTCGGCATATCGTTGCCGGGGTAACCGCCAGCCAGGCGCTGCTCGACGCGGCGATCGCGCGCGGCGCCGATACCGTGCTCGTGCACCACGGCTGGTTATGGCGCGGCGAGGACCGGCGCATCACCGGCGTGCGCAAGACGCGCCTGCAGTCGCTGCTCGGCAATGACATCAACCTGATCGCCTACCATCTGCCGCTTGACGCCCACGGCGAACTGGGCAACAACGCGCAACTCGCCAGGCAGTTTGGCTGGCAGGTCGAAGGGCGCTTCGGAGAGCAGGACCTCGGCTGGTACGGGCGGATGGCCGAGCCGGTGAACCTCGCCGAGTTGGCGCAAACGATCAGCGCGGCATTGCGGCGCGAGGCGCAGGTCATCGGCGATGGACAGCGCGAGCTGACGCGGGTCGCCTGGTGTTCGGGCGGCGCGCAGGGCTTTTTCGAAGAAGCCGTGGCGCTCGGCGTCGATGCATTTATTTCCGGTGAAATTGGCGAGGCGAACGTGCATCTGGCGCGTGAATCGGGCGTCGCCTACATCGCCGCCGGACACCACGCGACCGAGCGCTTCGGCGTACGCGCGCTGGCCGCTCACCTTGCCCAACATTTTGACATCGAATGTGAGTATGTGGAACTCGACAACCCGGTTTGAAATTGCTGGCACCCACCGCACAGACGCAGAGAACGCAAAGTCTTGCAGAGGAAGGAGAACGTACAGCCAGCGGGTAGCCTTCTCGTTCTTCTTCAGTAGCTCTGCATCCTCTGCGCCTCTGCGTTTTTCCTTCGCCTTTGACTGATGTCCTTCTGGAGCTTACATGGACTACATTTTTCCGCCTGCGCCGCAGGTTGTTCTTCCGGTAGTCGGCAGCGCCGCGCTGTTTCCGGTGCGCCGCGTCTATTGCGTTGGCCAGAACTACGCCGCCCACGTGGCCGAAATGGGCGGTGATGCGCGCCAGCCGCCGTTCTTCTTCAGCAAGCCGACCGATGCGCTGGTCGCCGGCGGCGGCGACGTTCACTACCCGCCGATGACCAGCGATCTGCAGCACGAGGTCGAACTCGTCGTGGCGCTCGGCAAGGGTGGTTCGGATATCCCGCTCGACGAAGCGCCTGGCTGCATTTTCGGTTACGCCGTCGGCTTTGATCTGACGCGCCGCGACCTGCAGACGCTCGCCAAAGAAAAAAAGCAGCCGTGGGAGATGGGCAAAGGGCTCGACGAAGGCGGTCCGATCAGCGCCATCGTTCCGCTCGCCGCCGGTGACCTCGGCGCCGACGCTGCGATCTGGCTCAAGGTCAATGGCCAGTTGCGCCAGAGCGGCAAGCTCAGCCACATGATCTGGAACGTCAGCGAGATCATCGCCAATCTCTCGCGCTACGTCCGCCTGGCGCCCGGCGACCTCATCTTTACCGGGACGCCGTCCGGCGTGTCCACGGTGCTCCCCGGCGACACGCTGGAGGGGGGCGTCGACGGGGTCGGCGAACTCGCGATCAGGCTGCTTGCGGCGCCTCGGCCGAGATCTGCGTAACCAGGCCCAGGTAGTGCTGTCGCATGAGATGACGCAGGCATAGGCTGGGTTGCGCTTGGTCGGCCTGGCCGTACTGCCGATAGACCTCGCCGGCGATCGGAACGAAGGCCGCGACAAGCGCCGGGTCGAAATGGCTACCGGCGTTCTTTTCGATCCTGGCCAGCGCGTCGTCGACCGGCCAGGGCTCCTTGCAGGGACGCCGAGAGGTGAGCGCGTCGCAGGCGTCGGCAACGACGAAGATGCGCGCGACGCCACTACCCTCGCGTTCTCGCCGCGCGCAACCCGGTTTACGATGACGCGGCGCGGCAAAATGCGCTAGGGTGTGCGATCCCGTCCCGCCGACCACCGATGTTCGCCGAACAATTCCGCCTGATCCTGCGTCACGCGACGCCGATGCTCATCGCCCAATTGGCGTCGATGGGCATGATGGTCATCGATACCGTGCTGCTCGGCCATTACGGCACCGAGGACCTTGCCGCTGCGGCAGTCGGCGGCGGTATATATATCGCGCTGCTCGTCGCCCTGGCCGGTATCGTCCAGGCCGTCACGCCGATCGTCGCCCATCTCAAGGGCGCCGGGCGCGACGACAAGATTGCCGCGTGTCTGCAGCAGGCGTTCTGGCTCGCCGCGCTGCTCGCTATTCCCGGCGTCCTCTTTCTTCGCCATCCGGACGCGCTGCTCGCGCTGGCGCGCATCGAGCCGGGCGTCGAGGCCAAGACACGGGCTTATCTCGATCTGCTCGCCTGGGGAATGCCCGCGGCGCTGCTCTACCGGACTTTTTACGCTTTTGCCAACGCCGTCGGCCGGCCGCGACCGCTGATGTTCATTTCGCTCGGCGCGACGTCCGTGCACGGCGTTCTCGCCTGGCTGCTGGTTGGCGGGCACGTCGGCAGCAGCGCCCTCGGCGTGCTCGGTTGCGGACTGTCCAACGCGCTGGTCGGCTGGTTGGCGCTGTGCTGTGGTCTGGCTTATCTCGTATTCAGTCCGGCGCTGGCGCCATATCGCCTGCTCGAGCGCTGGCAATGGCCGCAGCGCGCGGCGTTTGGCGAACTGCTGCGCCTCGGCTTGCCGATGGGATTTTCGAGCCTGGTCGAGATTTCGTCGTTTACGCTCATCGCGCTGTTCATCGCGCAACTCGGCGCCACGGTCGTCGCCGGTCATCGCATCGTCGCCAACCTGGCGGCGCTGTCCTACATGCTGCCGCTCGCGCTCGCCATGGCGACGCTGGCGCAGGTCGGCCACGCCGCCGGCGCGCGCGACTGGCGGCGTGCGCGCGTCGCCGCCGGCGCCGGTCTGCTGCTCGCCAGCGCACTCGCCGCGGCGCTCGGCGTGCTGCTCTGGATCAGCGCCGGCACGGTGCTGGCCGGGTATACCAACGACCCAGCGGTGCGCTCGGTGGCGCTGGCACTGATCGGTTATGTTGCCGTCTATCAGTTATTCGACGCACTGCAAACGGTCGCTGCCTACGCGCTGCGCGGCTACAAGATCACCGTTGTGCCGATGTTCGTGCACGTCGTCTGTTTCTGGCTGGTCGGCCTCGCCGGCGGCTGGTGGCTCGCTTTCCACGCCCCCGTGCCGATGGGCGTCGCCGGTTTCTGGGCCGCCATGCTGGCCAGCCTGATGCTCGCCGCAGCCCTGCTCGGCGGCCTGCTCTGGCGGGCGGTGCGGGCCGAACGCTAAAACGCCGCCAGGGTGCACACCACCCGGCCGATGATTTTAGGCGCCAAGCCAGGCGCGGCGCAGGCGATGGGCGCCGGGCTTGACGCGCAGCCTGGCCTTGTCGTTGGCCGGTGGCGCGAGAATGACGTCAAAGGGCATGAGTTCGTCGCGGCGAAAGGCGTGTACGGCGAGCGTGTGGCCGGCCGGGTAGCGCGCCAATTGCGTCGCCAGCGTCGCCGCCGTGACGCGCAGGCCGTCGAATGCGACGAGGACGTCGCCAGCGGCGAGCCCCGCCCTTTGCGCCGGGCCGTCGTCATAAACGGTGGCGAGCGTGAGTTCCTTGCCATCGCCGCCGGTCGCGACGCCGAGCCAGGGCGTCGCGGTCTTTTCCCAGTCGAGCGTGATGCCCAGCGCAGCGAGCAGTTTGCCGAGCGGCAAGTCGCGCGTGCCGTGCACGGCGTCGGCAAAAAAGCGCCTGAGGTCGGCGCCCGAGATGGCTTCGGCGATCGTCCGGATATCGTCGTCGCCAACGCCCTTTCCGGTTTTTCCGTGCTGCTCCCAGAGCGCGCGCATGAGATCGTCGAGGCAGACCCGGCCGCTCGTCTCAAGGCGCAAGGTCAAGTCGAGCGCAAGCGCGACGAGGGCGCCCTTGGCGTAGTAGTTCACCAGCGCGTTCGGGGTGTTTTCGTCGGGTCGGTAGAACTTGCTCCAGGCGTCGAAACTCGCTTCGGCGAGCGTCTGGCGCAGGCGCCCGGGCGCGCAGTAGACCTTGCTGATCGTTTTTGCGCTGAGCTCGAGCCAGTCGGCAAGCGTGATGAGCCCGCTGCGCAGGAGCGCGAGGTCGTCGTAGTACGAGGTGAAGCCTTCGAAAGCCCAGAGCAGCGTCGTATGGTTCTCGCGGCCAAGGTCGTAGGGCACGAAGGCAGCGGGCTTGATGCGCTTGACGTTCCAGGTGTGGAAATATTCGTGGCTGCACAAGCCGAGGAAGGTCCGGTAGGCTTCGCTGACTTTGCCCTTGCCCATGGCGCGGCTCGGCAGGTCGTAGCGCGAGCAGATCAGCGCCGTCGACGCGCGGTGCTCGAGACCGCCGTA
>JBBRXI010000101.1:0-7776 GCA_038248575.1 Burkholderiales bacterium
CACCAACACGATAAAAGCACAGGAGTAGGCAATGGCCGTCTGGAACCGCGAAGCCGAGTGCGCCTCAAGCGAGGCGCGCCGGAAAGTGCAGCTTGAACGCCTGCAGCACACCGTCGAGCGCGTCTATGCGCGCGTCCCCTTCTACCGCGACAAGCTGACGCGCGCCGGCCTGTCACCCGATTCGATCACGACGCTCGCCGACATCGCCCGGCTGCCGCTGACGACCAAGGACGAGCTCCGGCAAACCTATCCCTACGGCCTGCTCGCTTGCGACAGAAGTGAACTCATCGAAATTCACACCTCGTCGGGAACGACCGGAGCGCCGGTCGTCGGTGCCTACACCGCGGCCGATATCGACATGTGGTCGGAAGTCATGGCGCGCACGCTGACGATGGCCGGTTGCGGTCGCGGCGACACGGTGCAGAACGGTTACGGCTACGGCCTGTTTACCGGCGGTCTCGGTGTGCACTACGGCGCGCGCCGGATCGGCGCCAATATTATTCCAATCTCGTCGGGCAACACCCGCCGCCAGCTGATGATCATGCGTGATTTCGGCACAACGCTGCTCACCTGCACGCCCTCGTACTCGCTGTTTCTCGCCGAAGCCGCGCTCGAGGAAGGGATCGACCTGCACGCGCTCCCGCTCAAGGCCGGCTGTTTCGGCGCCGAGCCGTGGAGCGAGAACATGCGCGGTGAGATTGAGAGCAAGCTCGGCATCAGCGCCCACGACATCTACGGTCTGACCGAGCTGATCGGCCCGGGCGTCGCTTCCGAATGCGAGTACAAGCACGGCCAGCACTTCAACGAAGACTATTTCTATCCCGAAATCGTCGACCCGCAAACCGGCGCGGTGCTCGCCGACGGCGAGAAGGGCGAGCTCATCATCACCAGCCTGCAGCGCGAGGGGACGCCGCTTTTGCGCTACCGCACACGCGACATCACCTACCTCATGCGCGAGCCCTGCGCCTGCGGCCGCACGACGCTGCGCATCCACCGTCTACTCGGGCGCACCGACGACATGATGATCATCCGCGGCGTCAATTGCTTCCCGTCGCAGATCGAAAACGTGCTGATGCGCATCGAGGGCACGCAACCGCACTACCAGATCGTCATCGACCGCGGCGCGACGCACCTTGACGAGATCGAAGTCCAGGTCGAAGTCGAGGAAACGCTGTTTTCAGACCTGACGAGCAAGATGGAGTCGCTGCGCAAGCAGATCCACGACGAACTCAAAAGCGAACTCGGGATCAGCGCGCACATCAAGCTCGTCGAGCCGCGCACGATCGCGCGCAGCGAAGGCAAGGCCCGGCGCATCATCGACAAGAGGAGCATCTGATGATCATCAAGCAGATTTCGATCTTCATGGAAAACACGACCGGCCGGCTGGCCGACGTCACGGCCTTGCTGGCCGGAGCCAAGATCAATTTGCGCGCGATCTCGATTGCCGACACGACCGATTTCGGCATCCTGCGCATGGTCGCCGACCAGCCCGACGCCGCCGTGAAGCTGCTCCGGGACGCGGGCTTCGTCGCGCGCGAGACCGACGTCATCGGCGTCGAGGTCCCCGACCACCCGGGCGAGCTGGCGCGCATTATGGCGCTCTTTCGGGACGAGGACGTCAGCATCGAGTATCTCTACGCCTCGCTCGAGCACAAGACCGACAAGGCGGTGATCGTGATCAAGGTCGGCGACGTCGCTGCCGGCGTCGCGATGCTCCAGAAGCACGGCTGCGCGACGATTGCCTCGTTTTAGATCCGGCGTCGGACAACCGTCGGCGGCGACGCCCGATGTCTGTCTGCCGCGGACAGGTCCGTTGCCGAGGCCCGCGTTTACACTGTGCGTAGCTGCAGCGCGACCTGCCAAAGACAGCGGATAGCAACGCTCAGAGGCTGAAACTGTACTCGTCGGCCGCATACAGGCGCCATTCCCCGCCGCCGGCAAGTTCGAGAACCTGCGAATGGTGTTCCTTGATCGACGGACGATGGCCGGTGCTGATCAGCGTCGTCGTGCTCGCCGAGAGCTGCTTGTACAGCTGGTTCTCGTTGACCAGATCCATTGCGCTGGTCGCTTCGTCCAGAATGGCGAAGCGCGGTGCGGCGAGAAGAACGCGGGCGAAAGCCATGCGCTGCAGTTCGCCGACCGAAAGCACCTTGGCCCAGTCCATTTCTGCGTCGAGGCCGCCGAAATGGGCGGCAATATTGGGAAGGTTCACGCTGTCGAGAATGCCGAGCAGCTCCTCATCGCTGAACTCGCGCACTGCTTTGGGATAGAGCAGCTGACTGCGCAAGCTGCCGAGCAGCATGTACGGCCGCTGCGGAAGAAAAAGCATGTTGGCCATTTCCGGCCGCACGATGCGACCGCTGCCGGAAGTCCACAGTCCGGCGATCGCCCGCAACAACGAACTTTTGCCGGTTCCGCTCGCGCCGACGATCAGCAGGCCTTCGCCGGTCTTGATCTCAAGAGAGAGATCGCGGATCAGGATGCGTTTGTGGTTTGGCGTATTCAACGTGAGGTGCTCGATGGCAAAGCGCTCGTCGTGCACGATTTCAACGCGTTCTTCGGCCTTGGCTGAGCGCTTGCGCCTGCCCGATATCGATTCCTTGAACCAGTAGAGGCGATCGATGCCTGCCGCAAAGCGGCTGAAGTTCTCGAAGTTGTCGACGATGACGGTCAGCGCGATCAATATCGCGGCAAAGGCACCCGCTGCCTGTATCGCACGACCGACCTCGAGTTCGCCCGAGAGCACGCGTCCGGCGATGATCGCGCTGGGCAGGACAACGGTAATGAAGCGGTAAGCGTACTGAAAGAGATTGAGATTGAGCTGTGCTCTGATCAGCTTGTTGAAGTTGGCGAACACCGCGCCAAAATGCTCGTTGATCTGCCGCGATTCCTGCGGCTCGCCGCGATAGAAGGCGATGGCTTCAGCGTTCTCGCGGATGCGCACGAGGCTGAAGCGAAAATCGGCTTCGCGCTTGAGCTGGTAGTAATTGAGCCCGATCAAGACCTTGCCGAAGACGAGGACGGTGATCGCCGTGCCGGCGGTCGCATAGCCGATGAGAAAGTAGACCATCTCTCGCGAGATCGACCAGAGCACGCCAGAGAAGGCGATCAGATCGAGAACCGAACCGACGAAGATGAGCAGGAAGAATAGCGATTTGTTGGTGAAGGTGTTGATGTCTTCGGCGATGCGCTGATCGGGGTTGTCGATTTCATCGCTGGCGTTGAGCTCGTAATACGCTCGGTCGCTGAAGTAGTTGCCGAGGAAATCGCGCGTCAACCACCGCCGCCAGAATATTCCGAGCTTGTCGCGCACGTAGTAGTAGTAGCCGTAAAGCGGAACGGCGACGACGAGGATCGCCAGGCAGCGGAAAATTGAGCGCCAGAAACGGTCCGCGTCGCGCGCCGCGAGCGCCGAGGTAAACTCGCCGGTGAGTTGGTTGAGGAGCACCGAAAAGCCAGTCTGCCCGAACAACAGCAGCACGAGAAGGACCAACAACGCGCGCGCCAGCCACTTTTCGTCGCGCAACCAGAAGGGCGCAGCGATCGCCCGGAAGCGCTTCCACAGATGATAATCAAATTGGACCATGCTCAAACTTGGCGTGTGTTTTTATCGGAGTGGAGGGTCAGCAATGCGCCTGCTCTTATAGTTGGTCTGAGGCACAAATGGTTCCTGTGATTTGTAAAGCGTCGCAGCCGCGAGGGTAGTCGGAGCGCGACCCGCTCACTGCGCGCTAACGCACCGATCGAAAAGTATGCACCCGGCTCCGCTGCGCGGGGGACAGCGCGAGAACGGTAGCGGCACTAGATGCTCATCGGGCCGATGGCGAGCAGCAAAAGAACGAAGAGAGAAGTGACCAGCGTGAGCAACAGCGCGAAGACAAAGGCGGTGCGGATCACCTGGTTCTCCGCACCGAGCTTGTCGATCGAGGCTGCCGCGTTCTGTAGTTTCGCCGGCGAGATGACACTCGCCAGCCCGCCACCGAAGGCGAGTCCGGCCATGATGAGGATCATCCCGTAGGTGTCCATGTCGAGATTGCGCGCCGTGGTCAGCGTGTATTTGCCGAACATGGCGATCGTCGACGCCTCGCTGCCGGTGATGAAGCCGCCGAACAAGCCGATAAAGGTAACAACCGCGCCATAGGCGCCAGAAAAATACTCGGCCGAGTAATCGGCGAGCACCTTGACCATGCTCGGCACGGCAAAGCTTTTTGTCGCCATGCTGTAGCCCGACATGTTCATGATTTCGCCGATGGCAAAAAAAATCGCGGCGGAAAAAACCGGGCGCGGCGCACGCTTGCGCCAGACGCTCAGCGTCTCGGTCATTTGCGCGGCGCTCGGACGGATGAACGGAATCGAGAGCAGCGTGCTGACGAGGATCCAAGTGTACGCCTGCCACAGCGCGCGGGTGTCGAGCGGCGCGCCGTTGGCGGTCAGGCCGTTGATCGGCAGACGCAGCTCGCGATAGAGGAAATTGAAAACATCTTTGGGGACATTGAGCAGCAGAATCAGGACGACGAGAATCAACCATGGGCTGAGCGCGCGCCAGAGCGAATAGCGCTGCGCGTAGGCCAGTTCCTCGGCGCTCAGCTGGCTTTTGTCGATCAGCGGGCGGCCGGTGATGCGCAGATAGATAACCATCGCCACAATCACCGCCAGGCCACACAGAATGCCGGTCAGGACGACGAGGTTGTCGTATCGGTTGGTTACCCAGGAGACCAGCCCGATAACGACGCCGGTGATCAGACACGGCAGCCAGCCCTCGCGCAGCGCCTGCCAGCGGCCGACGATCCATAGCATGCAGACGCCGATCAGCGTCGAGACGACGGGAAGGAACATGAAGAACACCATGCCGGCCTGCGAAAGGCTGATTTCGTTGCCTTTGCCGAGAAAGTTGTTGGCGACATCGACGAAGACGACGATCGGTGCGCCGAGCAGCGCATAGGTGCACAGGGCGTCGTAACCGATCGCCGGCAACGCGATCGCCACATAAGTCGAATAACCCATGGCGACGAGGATCGGCGGTAGCAGCGAGACCGGCGTCGCACCGACGGCGACCATCAGCGTCCCGAAGCCGATGTTGATAATCATGATCTGCACGGCGCGATTGTCGCGGGCGATCGTCTTGATGAATATGATGATGCGCTTGAGCGCCCCGGTCCTTTCCATGTACGCCATTTGCAGCAGCGACATGGCGACGATCAGTGAGACCGAGAACGAGCGGATGAAGCCGGCGCCCGTCGAACGCAGAATGACTTCGACCGAGGTCTCGAAGGCGGCGACCGCGATCAGCGAAATGATTGCCCAGCCGACAATGCCGCTGACATCGGCCGGCTTCTTCCAGAGGATCAGCATGCCGAGGATGACGGCAATCGGTAGCAGCGTGAGCAACAGCGATGCGAGCGACATGTCATTCCCCTCTACTATTATTATGCCTACAGGCGCTACCAGCCAGCCTTCAGGACAAGCCGCCGCAGAGCGCTGGCCAAGGTCCCGACCTTTATTACTCGCGCAGTTTAACGAGTGCGGGCGCCTTTCACGAACTCCAGCGAGGCCCGGAACAACTCGAGATCCTGCTCGTAGTCCGCGGCATTCGCCCGGTCGATCTGGATCCACTCCCGCGTACTCGCCATCCCGCGCGGTTGAAATGGGACGATGTCGCGTCGCGAGAATTGCAGTTCGGTTGCGGACGCCACCGGCACACGCAGGCCGACGCCGTTTCCACTGATACAGGCAAACATCTTGTCGTTGACGAAGTACGCGTCAAGTTCGCTGATTTTTCGGGCGCTGACACCCGGCAATTGAAGAATAACGGCGTCAATTTGCGCCTTGCGGCTGGTCTGTTCGATACGGGTATTCAAGGCTGCTCCATCGTGTGTGCGCGGGGTGATTCAATCGTATTGTGAAATGCGCTGACCATCGCTACGGCAAGAGCGTCATGTCAATGACCCGCGCAAACGTTGTTCATGCCAGCAATTGCGGCCGCTCGCGGACGGCACTTAACGCACGCAAGCGTGCGGTGCGCTGCCACATTCACAGACTACCTCAAGGACGGCTTTTCAGCGCGGCAAATGGCGGCTCACCCATCTGGCCTGCGGTTCTTGCCGGCGCCTCGGCGCGCCATGCGTTTCCCCAAGCCTGCTGCTCTCGCCCATTGAGGTAGCTCCAGGCGACGACCCGGCTGGTCTTCTGCCCCTGCGCCATGCTTATCGTGCGGTTCTGCTGCACCCCGGCGCTCTTTAGCGCGCGCCTGACCGCCGGCAGGCTGGACGCTTTTGCGACGAGAGCGGTGAACCACAGGCAGCGATTCGCGATGCGCGTACTCTCATCAATCATGCGGCCAATGAATCCGGCCTCGCCGCCCGCGCAACACAGTTCCTGACTCTGGCCGCCGAAATTGAGCAGCGGCGCCTTTCCGCCTGACGCGCCCTTGCCGAGATGCTTCCATTTGCGCGCGCTGCCGGCGCTCGCCGCATCGAGTGAGACATGAAAAGGCGGGTTGCAGACGACCAGATCGAAGCGCTCGTCGGCGTGCAGCACACTCTGGAAAACGTGCAGGGGGTCGGCCTGAAAACGCAGTTCGATGGCTTCGCGATGTCCGCTGTTGGCGTCGGCAATGGCCCGCGCGCAGGCGAGCGCGGCGCGGTCGATGTCGGTGCCGACAAAGCGCCAACCGTATTCGCTATGGCCGATCAGCGGATAGATGCAATTGGCGCCGACGCCGACGTCGAGCACGCGGATCGCGTCACCACGGGGAATCAGGCCGCCGTTGCTCTGCGCCAGCAGATCGGCGAGGGTGTGCAGGAGATCCGCGCGTCCGGGGATTGGTGGGCAAAGATACTCGGCCGGGATATCCCAGCCGCCGACGCCGTAAGCGCTTTTGAGCAGCGCGCGGTTCAACGCCCGGACGGCGTTCGGATCGGCAAAGTCGATCGACTCATCACCGTAAGCGTTGCGCGCGACGAAGAGCGAAAGCTCCGGGCTGGCTGCGACGAGCCGCGCGAAATCGTAGCGGCCGGCGTGCTGGTTGCGCGGATGCAGGCCTTTCTTCAATCGCCGTAAACCTGTTCGTCAGTCAGCATTTTGAGGCCGACGCTGGCGAGTTTGCTGGCGACGCCGGGAATGTCCTCGACGTCGATGACCAGGAAGGCACTGTCGCCCTCGCTGATGACACGGCCATAGGCGTTGGTGAAATTGACGCCGGCGCGGACGATCTCTTTGAGAAGTTCGTCGAGGCCGCCGGGCTGATCGGCCATGTGCACGACGGCGATCTCGCGCAGCGCTGCCGACATGCCGGCCTCGTTAAGCCGCTGCTGCGCAAGTTCGGGCCGCGAAACGACGAGGTTGAGGATTCCCCAGCCGTTGGCCGTGTGATTCAAATGCAGCGAACGGATGTTGATGCCGGCTTCCTTTAACACCCCGGTCACTTTTTCGAGGCGACCGAGCTTGTTTTCGAGAAAAATTGAAACCTGGTAACTCATCGCTTGACTCCGGCTATTTGCTGCGCCGATCGAAGACGCGGACGGCCTTGCCTTCGCTCTTGGGAAGCGAGCCCGGCTCGACCAGCTTGATCAGCGGCCGGACCAGTAGCTCGTCGCGAATCAGGCGGGTGATTTGCCGCTGCAGGCGGTCGAGAAAAGCGAGATCGCCGCGGAACCACTCGGCCTTGACCTCGACGGCGATGACCATCTCGTCCTGATCGTCGATCGTCGTCAGTTCGATGCGGTAGTCGTCGCCGACCTCGGGCAGCTTGAGGAGGACGCCTTCGATCTGCATCGG
>JBBRXI010000102.1:0-7703 GCA_038248575.1 Burkholderiales bacterium
ACTTTGGACCCACCCCTTCCCATCTCGAACAGGACCGTGAAACGAAGTCGCGCCGATGATAGTGCATACTACGTGTGCGAAAGTAGGTCACCGCCAGGCTCCCCTTAAACACCAAGCCCTCCCGCTTACAAGCGGCGAGGGCTTTGTGCTTTGCATCAATGCTTTTCTCGCGCGTTGACGACTGTCTGGTCGGAGCCAATTCTGTCAGAATGGCAAAAACGACAAAACCATCGGAACCCGTATGCCCCTGCCCAGTGATCCCGCCTTTGGTCGTCTAACGACCGACTCGCTATTCAGGGCGTTGCGGCGTGGCTGGGAGCTCTTCGTCCGAACCCGGCCCTTGAGCGTGAGTTACGCGATGATTTTTGCCGTCGTCGGCGTCATCATCCTGGTCGCCATCGAACGGGCGAGCTTCGCACCGATGATTTTCCCGTTGACCGGCGGCTTCATGTTCGTCGGCCCCTTGTTGCTCTCAGGCTTTTTCGCGATCGCCGACCGCGTCGCGCGCGGCGAGAAAACCAGTTTTTCCGATGTTGTCAGCGGGTTTTCGCGCACCTCGCGCGAAATGCTGACCCTGGCCTTCGTGTGTACCCTGCTGTTCATCGTCTGGATCGCCGATACGGCAATGCTCTATGGTTTTCTCGTCGGCCGAACGCCCACGCCCTTACTGGTACTGCTCTCACCGTCAAACGACGTGGCTATTTTCCTGATCTGGAGTTCCTTGCTCGGAGCGATCATCGCCTTCGGCATCTTCACAATCTCGGCTTTTTCTGTGCCGCTCCTGTACTACCGGCGCGCCGGGCTCGCCCGGGCGGTCCGTTTAAGCATCGCCGCGGTTTTTGCCAATCTTGTGCCGAGCCTGTTGTGGGCCTTGTTTTTGTCCGTTACGATCATCGTCAGCATCCTCATCTTCCCGCTCTTTCTGATGACTTTCCCGGTGCTCGCCTTCGCCAGCCACGCTCTCTACCGGGAGCTTTTCCCCGAATCGCGAGTCTGAGCGGCTTCACCTTTTATCGAAGGTTGTCATGTCGGAAAACAATACTGAACTTGCCACGCTCGGCGGCGGCTGTTTCTGGTGCCTTGAGGCGGCGTTCGAGCAACTCGTCGGCGTGCACTCGGTCGTCTCCGGCTACTGCGGCGGACACACCGCCGATCCCGACTACCGCTCGGTCTGCGAGGGAAATAGCGGACACGCCGAAGTCGTCCGCATCGCTTTCGACAGAACGCAAATAGGCTATCAGGAATTGCTCGAGATTTTTTTCGCGATTCACGATCCGACGACGCCCAACCGCCAGGGTAACGACTGCGGCACGCAGTACCGCTCGGTGATTTTCTATCACTCGGAAGAGCAAAGAGAAATCGCCAGCTCGCTGATACGCCGGCTCGAGGAAGAAAAAATATGGAATGCGCCGGTCGTCACCGAAGTGCACGCTGAAGCGTTGTTTTTCCCTGCCGAGGCGTATCACCAGCACTATTTCACGCGCAATCCGGGCCAGGGCTACTGTCAGCTCGTTGTCGCTCCCAAGCTTGCCAAGTTTCGCAAGGCTTTCAGCGCACGGCTGAAAGGCGCCTCATGACGGCTCGCCCGGCATCACTCGCCGCACTTCGTGTGCTTTCGGACAAGGTCACCGCTTACGGCGAGGGCATCTTTTCGATCGACGCCGACTATATCCGCCCGCGCGTCGCGGCGATCCACCTCGTCGTCGAAAACGGCCGCGCCGCTTTCATCGATACGGGCTGCAACCGTTCCTTGCCGAATGCGCTGGCCGCGCTCGACGAATTGGGCCTTGCGGCGGAAGACGTCGATTACGTGATCCCCAGCCATGTTCATCTCGATCACGCGGGCGGCGCCGGCGCGATGATGCAGGCCTTCGCCAACGCGCGACTTGTGGTCCATCCGCGCGGCGCGCCGCACATGGCCGACCCGACGCGGCTGGTCGAGGGAACGATCGGCGTTTATGGGATCGAGGCGACGCGCCGGCTCTACGGCGAAGTCTTGCCGGTCGACGCTGGCCGCATCATCGAAGCAACGCATGAACTCGAGATCGATCTGGCTGGCCGGCGACTGCTGTGCCTCGATACGCCGGGACACGCCCGCCACCACATTGCCGTCGTCGACGAAAAAACCGGGCATATTTTCACCGGCGACAGCTTCGGCATCTCGTACCGGCAACTCGACAGCGACGGCCGCGAATTCATTTTCCTGACGGCGACGCCGGTCCAGTTCGACCCCGTGGCGATGCACACCTCGATCGATCTGCTTGCCAGTTACCGACCGCAAGCGATGTATCTCACGCACTATGGCCGGATTACCGATATCCCGGCGAAAGCTGTCGCCCTGCACCGGCTGGTTGACGCACACGCGGCCATTGCGCGGCGCGAAAAAGATGCTGGGGATGCCGGGGGCGACCGTCCGGCGCGCATTCGTGCCGGATTAAGTGCGCTCTTGCTCGACGAGGTGAGCCGCTTTGGCTGCCGGCTTGTTGACTCTGAGGTGCTCGACATTTTTGCCAACGATCTCGATCTTAACGCCCAGGGTCTTGCCGTCTGGCTCGAGAAAGCGGCCTAGCGAGCGCCGGCCGCCGGCCTATCGTGTCTGGCGATCTGGTTAAGCGCGAAGCCCGCGGCGAAAAGTCCGAAGGGCGCGGTGACGCAGACCGACGAACCATAGCCGGCACAACTTAAACCGCCGGTCGGCGTGATGTCATCGCAACTCGCGCCATTGTCGGGATACCGCACCGGTTCGCTCGAATAGACGGCCGGCACGCCGAACTTCTTTTTCGGATCGCGCGTAAAGCCGTATTCCTTGCGCAAAAGCGAGCGCACCTTGGCGAGCAGGGGGTCCTGTATGGTCTGCGCCAGGTCGGTGATGGCGATGCGTGCCGGATCGACCTGGCCGCCGGCGCCGCCAGCCGTGATGAGCGGCACGGCATTTTCCTTGCACCAGCCAATCATTGCCGCCTTGGTGCGCACGTGATCGATTGCGTCGATAACGTAATCGAAGCCTTGGCCGAGCAATTGATTGAGGTTTTCGGGCGAGACGAAATCCTCGATTTCGCTGACCTGGCAGGTCGGATTGATCGCCAGGATGCGTTCGCCCATTGCGCTCGTCTTGGCCTTGCCGAAGGCGTCGCCGAGCGCGTGAATCTGTCGATTGACGTTCGATTCGGCGACCATATCGAGGTCGATCAGCGTGATCCGGCCGATCGCCGAGCGCGCCAGCGCTTCGGCTGCCCACGAACCGACGCCGCCGATACCGACCACACAGACGTGCGCCGAAGCAAAGCGCTGCAACGCGTCGGCGCCGTAGAGGCGGCCGACGCCGGCAAAACGGCGCGCCAGATCGATCGTCTCGTCGCCCATCAGGCTTCGACCGTGCGCCGGATGACACGGTTAAACGGCGCAATCCAGTCCGGCGAAAACTGCGTGTCGCAGGCATTTATTTCAGCAATCGCGCGCAGTACCGAGCGGTTCTTGCCGCGGTTGATGTGCTTTAACATAACCGCCTCAAAGGCGTCGACGATCGCCAGGATCTTGGCGCCGTGGCAGATCTCGTCGCTATGGGTGCCGAGCGGGTAACCCCGACCGTCCGGCATCTCGTGGTGCTGCGCAACCATTTCGGCGGCTTCGCTCCACGGCTCCATTCGCGACAGGATGCCGGCGGCGTACGTTGGGTGCGTCTGCAGGATCTGCTTACCCTCGGCGCTCATGGGCTCGATCTTCAACCAGGCCGACTCGGGCAGGAACATCATGCCGATGTCGTGCATATAGACGGCCGCTTCAAGCTGCATCGGGTCGATGGCCTTGTCCATCATCTGGTTGGTTTCCAGCGCCATGCGCAACAAGCGCGTTGTTCGCCCCTTGAAGAGCAGCGAGCGCGCCTCGAGTTGATGGGCGAGCGTGCGGAAAAAACGCAGATCGTCAACGGCTTGCGATTTGGATCGGTTCGAAATAACCGATTGCGACGAGGCGCGGCCACGCGCAAGAAGCGACGCCGCGGCGGCTGGACGAAATCCGGTGACCGCTTCGATCAGGGCGCACGCCTCGCCGTCAAGATCGGGGCCGGCGGACTCGGCCAGGCGCTCGAGTCCGGCGATCAGCGCCGGCACGCGCAGGCCGTCGAGTGCCTGATCGGCGGCTAGTGCCTGGACGGCCAGTTCGAGCCGGTCGATGGCGAGCAGGATCGCTTCGGCGAGGATCTCGCTCAGGGCGATTTCGCCGTTGCGAAAGCGCGCCAGCACGGTTTCGATCGGATGGGCGATGGCCACGCCAAGATCGACCTTGCACAGTGCGGCGTCGCCCTTGATATTGTGGATCGAGCGAAAAAGGCTGGCGACGAGTTCGCGCTCGCCCGGCGTGTTTTTCAGGCGGGCGATATCGCGCTCGACGCTCGGCGCATGGTCGCTCAGCGCCTCGATGAATTCCTGAAGGCTCTCCTTGTCCACCGCAGGCGCCGGGATCGCGTGAAAAGCCATGGAGCTCCTTTGAGCAGTTTCTTATTCGCGGCCAGTTTAGCCGAAAGCCGTGGCCGAGGTTCGGACGCTGGTCTTTTTTTGCGCCGGCGACCGGGGAAACTGGCTGCCTCCGTGGCTCTGGTCTACACTCCGTCTTTGAAATTTTTTGAGGATCAATCATGTCCGTTACGACAACCGAATCCGGTTTGCAGATCGAAGAAATCAAAGTGGGCGACGGCGAGGTCGCAAGCTCCGGGCAGTTTGTGAGCGTGCATTACACCGGCTGGCTGACGAACGGCAGCAAATTCGATTCGAGCCGCGATCGGGACGAGCCCTTCGAGTTTCCACTCGGTCAGCGCAATGTCATCGCCGGCTGGGACGAAGGCGTCCAGGGAATGAAGATTGGTGGCGTGCGCAAGCTGACCATTCCGCCGCAACTCGGCTACGGCGCGCGCGGCGCCGGTGGCGTGATTCCGCCGAATGCGACGCTCGTCTTCGAAGTCGAGCTGCTCGGCGTCGATGGCTGATACGCCGCGCAAGACGCTCGTTTTGCCGGCGCGACCGAAGGCCGACGCAGCGCCGGCCTCAAGTTCGCGCAAGCCGGTGCGCGGCGGCGCGACAAAAAATCCGCGCAGCCGGGCCGTTGAACGCCCGAGCGCTGCGCCGCCAGTAGCGCAGCACAAGCCGCGCGGGACGCCGTCGCGGGCGCCGGTCGTCGCCAAGTCGCCGCGGCCGGCCGCCGATGTGGCGCGGCCAGAAAAACCCGTCGCCGGCCCGCCGCCAAGCGGCGTGCGCATCTCCAAACTGCTCGCCGAGCGCGGCCTGTGCTCGCGTCGCGAGGCCGATACCTATATCGAGCGCGGCTGGGTTTTCGTCGACGGCCAGCGCGTCGCCGAACTCGGCACACGCGCCGACCCCTCGGCGACGATCACCCTCGACCAAGCCGCTTCGGCGGCGCAGCAGCGGCAGGTGACGATCGTACTGCATAAGCCGGTCGGCTATGTTTCCGGCCAGCCCGAACCCGGCTTCATTCCGGCGGCGACGCTGATCCTGCCGGAAAACCAGTACGCAGTTCCCGGTACGCCGACGTTTTACGCGGCCTGCATCAAGGGCCTGGCGCCGGCCGGGCGCCTCGATATCGACTCGACCGGGCTGCTCGTCCTCACCCAGGACGGACGCGTCGCGCGCCATCTGATCGGTGAGCACTCGAGCGTCGAAAAGGAATACCTGGTGCGCGTCGAAGGCCGGCTGATCACCAATGGTCTCGCGCTACTTAACCACGGTCTTTCACTCGATGAGCGAAAGCTCAAGCCGGCCAAGGTCGAGTGGCTCAACGACGACCAGCTGCGCTTTGTCCTCGTCGAAGGGCGCAAGCGGCAGATCCGCCGCATGTGCGAACTGGTCGGCCTGCGCGCCGTCGGGCTCAAGCGGGTGCGCATCGGCAAGCTCAAGCTCGGCGACCTGCCGCTCGGGCAGTGGCGGTTCTTGCGCGAGGACGAGCGGTTCTAGGCGAAGCGCTCAGGCAATCTCAATTGCGCTTGACGAACAACTCTGGATCGACCATGGCGCCGTTCAGGACCACGCTCCAGTGCAGGTGCGGGCCGCTGGCCCGCCCGCTCATTCCCGAAAGCCCGATCGGCTGACGCATGCTGGGAGAATAAGAGGGCCGGAGATTTTACAGCGACGCTGCATCGAAGGTGTCGCACTGGCGAAGATCGCCCGAATCCATCCCGCGCGTGAACCAGCGCATGCGCTGCTCGGAACTCCCGTGGGTAAACGATTCGGGAACGATACGGCCCTGCGTTTGTTGCTGCAGCCGGTCGTCGCCGATCGCCGAAGCGGCGTTCAGCGCCTGCTCGATCTCGCCCGGCTCGATGATGCCTTTCGCCGCGTCGGCGCGCTTTCCCCAGACGCCGGCGAAACAGTCGGCCTGCAACTCGAGGCGAACCGAGAGCGCGTTGCGCCGCGCCGTGCCGGCCGCCTGCTGCGCCTTGTGCACGCGCTCGGAAATGCCGAGCAGGTTCTGCACGTGGTGGCCGACTTCGTGCGCGATGACGTAGGCCTGGGCGAATTCGCCGGGTGCTGCGAAGCGCTCCTTGAGGTCGCGGTAGAATGACAGGTCGATATAGACCTTCTGATCGAGCGGACAGTAGAAAGGCCCCATCGCCGATTGTCCGGTGCCGCAGGCGGTCGCCGTCGCGCCGCTGAAGAGAACCAGTTTGGGCGCCTGGTAGCGCGTACCGCGTTCGCTGAACACCTGCTCCCAGGTTGCTTCGGTGCTGCCCAGCACTTTCGCGACAAAGCGCGCCATCTCGTCGTCGGCTGGCGGCTTCCTGGCCGGACCCTGCGTCGTCGGCGCCTCGCCGTCGGGGGCAAGGCCGAGAATTACCGACGGGTCGATGCCGAAGAAATAGCTTGCGGCGAGCGCGAGGACGATCGTCCCGATTCCGAGGCCGCCGCGCCCGAGTCCGCCGCCGAAGCGGCCTGCGCCACGCCGATCTTCGACGTTATTGCTTTCGTTCTGGTCACCGAGCCGCATACCGTCCTCTTTCGCCTGATCATTCGATCGCTGTTGCGAAGCCTGCCTCGCGACAGGACTCTGAGCGAGTTTGGCCGCCGGGTCTGTGGCGCAGCGAACGCAGCCGCTGCGAACAGGTGGCATGAAGGAGGCGCGCCGGCCGCCGCCACGCCGATGCTAAGATGATGAGCAGAAGCGGGCAGAGTCCGCCCTATTCGAGGAGCGCGTATGGAAATATCCGGAATTGCATTCGGCACTACCGACTGGGCGCAGGTTCCGCGTACTGAGCACAAGGGCGAGAGCGGTCTCGCTTATTGGCGAACGCAGAATTTCGGGCCGATACGCGTGCGCCTGGTCGACTACACGCCCGGATACCGCGCCGACCACTGGTGCGTCAAGGGACATATCCTGTTCTGTGTCGACGGCGAACTCGACACCCAGCTCGCCGATGGCCGCCGCGTCACGCTCAAGGCCGGGATGAGCTATCAGGTCGCCGACAACGCCGAAGCGCATCGCTCGTCGACCGAGCGCGGCGCGCGCTTGTTCATCGTCGATTAAGCGCTGCTGCGCCTGATTGACGCCGCTCAGTCGTCGGCGTCGAGCAATTCGCCGACCTTCTCGGTCGGTCGTCCAATCACCGCCCGCTTGCCGCGCACGACGATCGGGCGCTCAATGAGGATCGGGTGCGCGACGAGCGCGGCCAGCCATTCGTCGTCGCTCAACGTCTTGCC
>JBBRXI010000103.1:0-7685 GCA_038248575.1 Burkholderiales bacterium
GACAACCCCGACGGCCGAGTACAGCGCGAAAGACGCATACTTGTGGGGAAGCGTTGCGCCTTCACCTTGCGGTCAATGACGCAACTTCATCGCCTTGACGTAGCCGAGGCGCTTGGAAATCGTCGCGCCGATGCCCTTCAATTCCTCGGCGACGCTGTCCCGGTTGGCGTGCAGGCGCTTGATCGGGCCCGATACGCTGATCGCGGCAATCACCTGGCCGGTGTAGTCGGAAATCGGCACTGCCAGACAATAGAGCCCGTATTCGATGCCCTCGTCGTCGATGGCGTAGCCGGTGCTGCGGATCGTGGCGAATTCCTCGTACAGCTTGATGCGGTCGACGACGGTCTTTCCGGTAAATTTCACGAGCTTTTTTTCGAACACGCGGTCGGTCTCCTCGACCGACAGATTGGCCAGGATGACCTTGCCGAGCGCCGTGCAATAGGCCGGTCGCCGACTGCCGAGGCGGGCGATCGTCTGAATCGAACCGGTGCCTTCGGCCTTGTACAGGTAGACGACGTCGCCATTGTTGTAGACGGCAAGAAACGACGTTTCGCCGACCGTCGCCGACAGCTCCTGCAGATAGGGGATCGAGACGTCGACGATGTCCTGGCCAATCAGTCCGCTGATCCCGACTTCGACCGCCTTGATACCAATCGAATAGCGCTCGTTGTCCTTGTTCCATGAGAGATACTCGCGTGCGGCAAGAATTTCGAGAATCCGAAAGGCCGTCGTTTTCGGTATGTCGACCGCTTTCACGATGTCGGCGAGCGAGAGCCCCTTGGCGTTTTGCGCCACCGCTTCGAGAACGCTCAAAGTCTTGTCGATGCTCGAATTGAATTTCTCGTTGCTTGCCACCGTCACCCTCCCTCGCCCCGGCGCTATGCGACGACGTTTTCTGTGCTGATGTAAGCAGCGAGTTTATGCCATTCGAATTAGACGCCGACGCCCGGCGCATCGGGCGCGACGGCCTTGCAATGATCGACGATGAGCGGCCGCGTCGTAGAGTCGTCGATCGGAAAGCGGTGCGTCGGTCAACGCCCCATCCAGCCGCCGTCGACGACGATGGTGCTGCCGTTGACGTAGTCGGACGCCGACGAGGCGAGATAAATCGCCGCACCGACCATGTCGTCGGGATTGCCCCAGCGACCGGCCGGAATGCGCGCCATGATCTGCGTGCTGCGCGTCTCGTCGGCGATCAGCGCGGTGTTCATTTCGGTCGCCATATAGCCCGGCGCGATGCAGTTCACGTTGATGCCTTGCGAGGCCCATTCGTTGGCCAGCGACTTCGAGAACTGAGCGACGGCGCCCTTGCTCGCGGCGTAGGCCGGGACCGTGACGCCGCCCTGGAAAGAGAGCAAGGACGAGACGTTGATGATCTTGCCATGGCCTTGGGCGAGCATCAGACGGCCAACTTCCTGGCACATGAAGAAGACGGCGTTCATGTTGACGTCGAGGACGAAGTTCCAGTCGCTTCTCGGAAATTCGGCGGCCTTGTGGCGGCTTTGCACGCCGGCGTTGTTGACCAGGATGTCGATATGGCCGAAGTCCTGCTTGACGCGGGCAACGAGGCCGGGAATTCCGTCGACGTCGGCCAGGTCGTGTTCGTAGAACTCGCCGCGCACGCCCTGCGCGGTGATCTGATCAATCACGTCCTGGTCGCGCTTGCGGCCGACGACGGCGACTTCGGCGCCGGCCTTGGCGAGGCCGACGGCCATCGCCTTGCCGAGGCCGCGACTGCCGCCGGTAAACAAGGCGACTTTCCCTTTGAGACTAAAAATCTCCAGCATTTCAACCCCTTTTTCGTTGTATTTTCTGGTCGATTACATCTTGAACAGCATCTTGATCGTCTTGCCGCCCTTGAGCAGATCCTGGAACACGCCGGGGGCCGCGTCGGGCGCCGATTCGGAAAGCATCAAGTCGAAGTCGATCGTGCCGCTCTCGAGGATCTGCGTCGCGATTTCGAAGTCACGGCGCTCGTAGACGCGAATGCCGATGACGGTGAGCTCCTTGAATTCGACTTTGAGCAGATCGACTTCAGGCGGCTTCTTGTACGAGCCGACGATCACTGCCGTGCCCTGAACCCTGATCACGTCCATGAGCAGCGTC
This sequence comes from Burkholderiales bacterium, assembly GCA_038248575.1. Lineage (GTDB taxonomy): Bacteria > Pseudomonadota > Gammaproteobacteria > Burkholderiales > Rhodocyclaceae > Propionivibrio. Next base: position 2,107 of record JBBRXI010000103.1, read on the forward strand.
TGCACACTCGGGTGCGCGGCGCAGTCGAAAGCGAAATCGGCATTGACGCCGGCCGTGTACTCGCGCACCTTGGCGCGCACGTCGTCACCCGCCGCGTTGATCGTCGTAAAGCCGAGTTTTGCGGCGACTTCGAGGCGGTAAGGGTTGGCTTCGACGACGATCACCTGTCCGGCGCCGAAATACTTAAGACACGAGGCGACGCAGAGGCCGATCGGCCCGGCGCCAAAAACGACGACGCGATCGCCAGGCTTGTAACCCGAACGACGCACCGCGTGCACGCCGACGGCGACCGGCTCGAGAAAGGCGCCGAGTTTCAACGAGAGTGTCGTCGGAATCGCCATCACCTTGTCGGCCGGAACCTTGACGTATTCGGCCATGCCGCCGTCGCAGTCGATGCCGATCAGCTTGAGCGTGTTGCAGACGTGCGCGTAGCCGTTCTGGCACGGCTCGCAATGGCCGCACGAGAGCAGCGGATAGACGGTGACCGGCGTCCCCTTGGCCAGCGTCGGGTGGCCGGCGACGATCGTCCCCGAGAATTCGTGGCCCATGACCAGCGGCGCCTTGGCGCGCGGATGGACACCCTGATAGATATTCATGTCGGAACCGCAGACGCCGACGTAGGCGACCTTGATGAGGACTTCGCCGGCGGCGATTTCCGGCATGGCCTTATCTTCGACGGTGATTTCCTGAGCACTTCGGTACACGATGCTTTTCATCAGAATGGTCCTAAGCGGGGGTGAATTTGTTGACTTGGTAGAGCGCTGCTTCGCCGCGCAGGACGCGACGGACTTCCTCGGCAGCCTTGCGTTTGAGTTCCTGCGCCGATTCCTCCGAATACCACGCCATATGCGGGGTAGTGAGAAAGTTTTCGTGGCGAAAGAGCGGATGCTCTGCCGGGCCGGGCTCGACGGCGAGAACGTCCATCGCTGCGCCGGCAAGCTTCTTTTCACCGAGCAGCGCGTCGAGCGCCCGTTCGTCGACGATCGAGCCGCGCGCCGTATTGACGAGGTAGGCCGTCGGCTTCATCAGGCGTAGTCTTTTCTCGTCGAGCAACAGGCGCGTCGAGTCGTTGAGCGGGCAGTGCACCGAGACGACATCCGACTGCGCGAGCAATTCTTCGAGGCTGACCAAACTGATGAAATCGGGCAACTGGTCGGCGGCGACGAAGGGGTCGTAGGCGAGTACTTTCATCCCGAGCGCTCGCGTCCGGTCGGCCATCGCGCGGCCGATGCGGCCGAGCCCGACAATGCCGATCGTCTGCACCTGGTGGCGGCGGATCGGACGCAGCAGGCGAAAATCCCATTGGCCGGCCTTGACCAGCGCACTCGCGGTACCGACTTTACGCGTCAGCGCGAGCATCAACGCGAGCGCGTGGTCGGCGACTTCCTGCGTCCCGTAATCGGGAACGTTGCTCACCACGATGCCAAGTTCAGCCGCCGCCTTGAGGTCGATCGTATCGACGCCGACACCGTAGCGCACGATCACTTTACAGCGCGGCAAGGCCTCCAGCACGCGCCGCGACAGCGGCGCGTACATGATCAGCAGACCATCGGCGCCGGCGCATTGCGCGATCACTTCGTCCTCAGCGCGGCAATTGAGCCACGCCAACTCTGGACATAGGTCGCGCAGTACGCCGCGCTCAATATCGATCTCCGCATGATCACAATCGGCAACAATAATCACTACTTGTCCGCTCACCACGTCAGTTCTCCCTTGAGGCAGTTACAACGATTGAATGGGCCACGCGCGGGAGTCGTCGGGACGCCGTTCGTGACCAATTGTAGGAATAGTGTTCGCGTATTGTAACATCCAACGGAAAAAACGGAATGCCGTTCCTGTTCTAGTCAACCGCAATAAGCAGCCGACGAGGCTCAGTCGAAGCTCAGTAGCACCTTCATAGGCGAGGAGCGGTCACGAGGTTTTCTTGCTGATCAGAACGACGTGATCTTCGCCCAGACGCCGTCGTCGACCGGGATCCCGTTCTCGCGGTTGGCGCTGCGCAGTGCCAGCGAGCGCTCGCCCGGATAAAGGACGGCGCGGTCCTCAGCGACGCGCTGCGAAGCGTGCAGATTATCGAGCACCTCGTTGATCGCCGCGGCGATGGCGTCGTCTCCGGCGATACGGCTCGCGTCGAGCGCGATGAACATCTGGCATACGCTGTATTCATCGCCGCCGAGTTCGCCGACTTTTTTCGTCGACCGCCCGCCGGCGAGCACTGCCGCGACGAGGTCGAGAACGATCGCCAGCGACGAGCCCTTCCAGTACCCGATCGGCAGCACGCGCCCGGTCTTGGCGATCTCTTGCGGATCGCACGAGCTCTCGCCCTTGTCGTCGAATCCGCCGGGAACCGCGAGCATTTCGCCGCGCATCGCGGTGGCTTCCATCTGCCCGTAAGAATACTGCGCCATCGCGATGTCGACGACGACGTGACCGCCCGGACGCGGCACGGCCATGACGAAGGGATTGTTGCCGATGCGTCTATCGGTCGCGCCCCAGGCCGGCATGTTCGGCTGGGTGTTGGTCCAGCAGATGCCGACGCAGCCGGCGTCGGCCGCCTGCCAGCCGTAGCTGCCACCGCGCAGCCAGTGGTTGGTGTTGGCCAGCGCGACGCAGCCGATGCCGAACTCTCTGGCGAGCTCGACGGCGCGGTCCATCGACAGCTTGGCGTTGACGTTGCCAAGGCCGAGATTGCCGTCCCAGCGCTCGAAAGCGCCCATGCTGGCGACCCTGGTCGGCCGGGCCTTAAGGTCGATGTAACCCTTCTCGATGTAGTCGACCAGCCGCGCGAACCGGTTGACGCCGTGCGAATAGACGCCGTCGCAACTGGTCTCGGCGATCAGTTGCGCCGAGACGTCGGCGGTCGCCGCGTCACAGCCCTTCTTGATCAGAACGCGCTTGAATTCGGCTTTGAGTTCTTCAAACTGGATGCGGGGCATTGCTCTTTCCTAATTGTTGGTGGAAACCGCTCGGAGCGGTCGAGTCTGAATCAATAGCCGTTCTGTTGCCGGTAGTCCTTCAGCACTTCGTCGGCGACCCAGGTCGCGCGCATCGCGCTCTCGAGGCTGCCTGGACACGGTGCGAGTCCGTTAAGGTCATCGACGATGCTCTGAATAAAGGGTTGCTGCACGTGCTCGGGATTCGGAATATCGGCTTCCTGCACGCCGTCGGCGGTGATCAGGCGGAGCGGCTTTTCGCTGAAAAAAGCAAATTCGATCCGGCCCTTCGAACCGACGATCTCGATCCGGTCTTCGTCGATGCCGCAGACGTAGGACCACGACCCCGATCCGTGCACACCGCTGGCGTGCCGCCAGGTCGCGCTCACCGTATCCTCGACGTCGTAGAGCCCGCCGAGATTGCTGGCGATGCCATGCACAGCGTCGATCGGTCCGAACCAGAAATCGAACATGTCGAGCATGTGCACGCCCATGTCGAGGAATTTTCCGCCGCCGGCGATCTGCGGCAGCAGCCGCCAGGGCAGCGTCGCGCGCGACTGCTCATCGGCCGCCGGCGGCTGGTGCTGGACGACGCGCACGCAGCGCAGTTCGCCGATGGCGCCGCTCGTCAGCCATTCCTTGACCTTGAGAAAACGCGGCATGCCGCGCCGGTAAAAGGCGACGAACAGGCGAACGCCGTTCTTGGCGCAGACGTCGACGATGTCCTGGCACTCGGCAAAACGCGTGGCCATCGGCTTTTCGACATAGACGTGCTTGCCGGCGTTGGCCACCTGCAGCGACAGCACCCGGTGCGAGGACGGCGGCGTCGCAATATAGACCGCATCAATATCCTGGTCGGCGAGCAATTCGTCGACGCTGTCATAGACCCGGGGAACGCCGTGGCGCTCAGCGTACGAGCGCGCGATCTCGGGTCGCCGGCTGGTGAGCCCGGCGAGCGTCGAGTGCTGTGCCTTGTAGAGGCCGGGACCGCTCTTCACTTCAGCGACCGAGCCACAACCGATCATCCCCCAACGAATCGTTTTCATCGTTGTTCTCCGGTGAGAAGGCTGGCGCGGACCTTGACGACGACCTTGCGCATCGCCGCCGGCTCGCCGACCGCGCAGCCCGGGCGATGCACGTCGCTCGGGAAGAAGACGGCAAAACTGCCGGGCGTCATGATGATCGTCGACTCGTTTTCCATCGCTGAATAAAAGACCAGGTCGCGCGCTGCGGACAGATCCTCGGCGACGACGTTGTTGCCCGTTTCGCTGGCAAAGCCGATCGCTTCACGGCCGTGCACGAGATACTGCACGTCGATGTACTGACGGTGCACCTCGGGACGCGTCTCGGCAAACATCCGCGTCGACATGTCGATGACTTGAACATAGATATCGCGGCCATGCAGGTCGTAATTGCCGGCCGGCAAGGCGGGGAAATCGGTTTCCTTAAGATGGCTGACGGCGCTCCTGAGCGGTCGCGGAAGCCAGGCGAAATCCGTATCAAGATCCTTGACGTGACCGAAAATCATTGTTGTTTTTCCTTTGGCGTATGGACCGCATTGAGGTCTCCCTGCGGCGACGATTCGTTTGTTACGCACAGCGCGCGGACCCCTGCGCCAACTTGTATAGTAGCGTCCAAAAAAAACGCACGCAAACACTGCGCGAGGGCACCCATAAGATGTAACGGTACCCTAGCGAAGGCCTTGCTGCGGTGGACTTTCGTCCGCAGGCGTCGCTGTCAATCGGCGCCCAATTGCATCGCGTCCTGCGCGCGGCGATCATCCGCGGCGACCTCGTTCCCGGCCAGGCGATTTCTGAAATCGACATGGGAAAGCGCTTCTCGATAAGCCGGCAACCGGTGCGCGAAGCGTTCATCAAGCTCGGTGAAGAACGGCTGCTCGAAGTACGCCCGCAACGCGGCACTTACGTACGCAAGATTTCGGTCAAGGAAGTGCTCGATGCAAGGCACTTGCGCGAAATCATCGAAGTATCGATCGTTCGCGAAGTGACCGAGCAGCACCAGCCGGCGCTGATCAAAGTGCTGCGCAAGATCGTAGCGCAGCAGAAGGGGGGTCAAGATCGGCGACAGTCGCGGCTTCCTCGCGCTCGACGAAGAACTGCACCGGACGCTGGCGCTGAGCGCCGGACGCGAGTACGCCTGGCGCGTCATCGAGAGCATCAAGGCGCAAATGGACCGCGTGCGCTTCCTGAGTTACGACTTCTCGTCGCCGCGCAGCGCGCTCGTTTCCGAACACGCGGCTATCGTCGACGCCATCGAATCGGGCGACCCCGGCCGCGCCAGTAGCGAGATGACGAGGCACCTGCGCGGGATACTCACCTCCCTGCCGCCGATTGCCAAACGCTTCCCCGAGTATTTCGTCGATGGTTGAACGCCGGTTCAGCACAGTCGCGACTGCAGCGTGAAGTGCCGGCGCGGCGACGATTTGCCGCTCGGCGGGCGGGGATACCGACTTCGACGTGTCCGCTGAGGGCATGTCGAAAAATTGAGCAGCGCGCCGAAACCCGAACTCGTTGGGAGCGTTCTCATTTGACGGACAGTCCCGCTAAATGAGAACACAGCCTAGATAGTCCTGGCGGTTAAGCCCGTGGTGTTGCCCTTGGAGGGGAAGGCGCCACCGTGGTCGAA
>JBBRXI010000104.1:0-7547 GCA_038248575.1 Burkholderiales bacterium
GGTATCGCAATGTCGTTACCGCCAAGAAGGACGTCACCAAGGCCGAGGACCTCAAGGGGCTGAAGATCCGCACGATCCCCAATAAGGTCTTTGTCGCCGCGGTCAACGCGATGGGCGCCAATGCCACGCCGATGAATTTTGGCGAAGTCTACACCTCGATGCAGGCGGGCGTGCTCGACGGCTACGAGCATACGGCAGCGACGACGCTCGCCTTCAAGTTCCCCGAAGTCGCCTGCTGCATGGCGTTGACCCGCCATTTAATGGACCCGACGATGCTCGTCTTCTCGCTCGCCGAGTGGAAAAAGTTCAGCCCCGCCGAGCAGGACGTCATGATGAAGGCCGCCAAGAGCGCCGGCGACTATGTGCGTTCGCAGGCGCCGGTGCGTGAAGCCGAATCGCTCGCCGCGCTGAAAAAACTCGGGATGAAAGTCAACGAAATCGACGTCGCACCGCTGCAGGCTGCGGCGCTCAAGGCACAGGACGAACTGGCCAAGGACATCGGCGCCGAGTCGCTGCTGGCCATCATCCGGAAGTGAACGATGAAGCGCGACTACTTCTACCTCGTCGACCGCAGCATTGACCGCCTGGTCGCCGTGATTTTTGCTTTCATCCTGGTCGTCGCGCTACTGCAGGTTTTCTACCGCTTCGTTCTTAACTCCTCGCTCAGCTGGAGCGAGGAGGCGCAGATCTTCGGCCATATCTGGATCGTCTTTCTCGGGATCCCGGTGGCCTATCGACGCGGCGCTCACCTGTATATCGAAACCTATTGCGACAAGCTGCCGACGAAAGCGCGGTCGGTATTTAACCTGCTCGTCGAACTGCTGTGGGCGGCGTTCGCCGTGTCGATGCTCGTACTCGGCACAATGGTCGCGCAGATCGCCCATTTGCAGGAGTCGCCGGGACTCGAATTGCCAATGAGTTTTCCCTACGCCGGAATGGTCGTCGGCGGCGCCTATCTGCTCTTCGTCGCCCTGCGCCGCATCGGCGGTCGCGCGTGGAGCGTCGGCGCATGATCTGGCTCCTGTTTGCTCTGATGTTCGGCTCGATGATCATCGGCGTTCCGATTTTGCTCGCCATCGCGCTCGTCGGCTATGTGGGTATCGCCGTCGTTCCCGATCTCGTACTGCCGATTTTTGCGCAGAAAATGTTCGTTCAGCTCGACTCGTTCACGCTGCTCGCCCTGCCGTATTTCATCCTTGCCGGCGCGCTCATGTCGGCGAGCGGCATGAGCCAGCAGTTGGTCGATTTTTCGCGCGTCCTGGTCGGCCACTTCCGCGCCGGACTCGCCCACGCGTCGGTGGTTGCGAGCATGATTTTCGCCGGCGTTTCGGGCTCAAGCACCGCAGACGCGTCGGCTATCGCCGCGATCGTCATTCCAACGATGAAGAAAGAGGGCTACAAGGCCGGATTCGCCGCCGCGCTGATCGCGACCTCGGGAACCATAGGCGCGATCATCCCGCCGAGCATGATCATGGTCGTTTATGGCTCGATCGCCCAGGTCTCGGTCGGCGGCCTGTTTCTCGCGGGAATCATTCCTGGTGTCCTGGTCGGGCTATTCCTGATGGCAACGGTCACGATCTACAGCTACCTGCCCGCTTACCCCGAGTTACGCGTCGTGCACGGCGAGTTCGACTGGCGGGCGGTCGTTCGTTCCCTGGGCAACGTTTGGATGGCGCTGCTCGGACCGTTCATCATCATCGGCGGAATCCTGAGCGGAATCTTCACGGCGACCGAAGCCGGAGCGGTCGCCTGTCTCTACGCTTTGCTCATCGGACTGCTAGTCAGCGGCAAGCTCAAATGGCGTCAATTGCCCGAGATTCTGCTCGAGGCGGCGGTCATGACGACGATGGTTTCGGGCGTCATCGCCGTCGCCGGAGCGTCGGGCTGGCTGCTCGGTTACCTCGAGTTCAACGAAGGCGTCGTCAAATTCACGCTTTCGCTGTCGCAGGACAAGACGACGATCCTGCTGATCTTGGCCGTCGTGATGGTCGTGCTCGGCACTTTTGTCGATTCGCTCGCCGTGCTGCTGGTCTTTGCGCCGGCCGCCATCCAGCTTAGCCGGACCTATGGCATCGATCCCTTCCAGATGGGGCTGGTAATGGTGATGTGCAACCAGATTGGTTCGGTGTCGCCGCCGACCGCGCCGCTGCTGTTCATCACCACCAGCATCGCGCAGACGACGTATTCCGAAGTCAATCGCCACGTCTGGTGGTTTATGCTGGCCGAGACACTGGTCATGCTCATGGTCATCTATATCCCTGGCCTGGCGTCCTGGATACCGCGTTATTTCGGCTTTTGAGTTCAAGCGACGAGAGGAATTGCTCAATGCTAAAAACCACATTGCTACATCCGGAAATTCTTGCCGCGCTCGGCAGCAGCGGCCACGGCGCGCAGGTGCTGATCGCCGACGGAAACTATCCGTTCTCGACCGCCGCGCCGCCGACGGCGCGTAAGGTTTATCTGAATCTTGCCAAGGACTTGCTGAGGGTCATGGACGTCCTGCGCATCCTAATTCATTCGCTCGCCATCGAAAAAGCTGCGGTCATGGCGCCGGCCGACGACCACGTGCCCGCGATTTTCGGCGAATTCGCTGCGCTGCTCGGCGCCGACGTCCCGCTCGAACCGCTAAAGCGCTATCTGTTTTACGATCGGGCGAAATCGTCCGACACCTGCCTCGTCATTGCGACTGGCGAGAGCCGGCGGTTTTCAAACATTCTGCTGACCATTGGAGTCGTTCGATGAACACCGTCAAGGCATATCGCAGATGCGCCTCATCAGGCCTGGAGCTGTCGGTGATCGGGCTCGGCTGCTGGTCGTTCGGCGGCGGCACGTACTGGGGCGAGCAGGACCAGAAGGACGTCGACGAGGTGGTTCACGCCGCCGTCGACTGCGGAATCAATTACTTCGACACCGCCGAAGCCTATAACGACGGGCGCAGCGAGACCGCGCTGGGCCTTGCCATCAAGGGGCTGCGCCGTGACAAACTGGTCATCGGCTCGAAGATCACGCCGGCCAACTGCTATCCCGGGCAGATCGAAAAGCACTGCGAGGATTCGCTGCGCCGCCTGCAGACCGATTACCTCGACGTTTACATGCTGCACTGGCCGATCCACCCGCAGGCGCTGCTCCATTACACCAGCGATGCGACGGTCACCGCGCATCCGCCGAGCACGGCAGAGACCTTCGCCATCCTCGCGAAGCTTCAGCAGAGCGGCAAGGTCCGCCACGTCGGCATCAGCAATTTTTCCCGTCACCGGATGCGGGCTGATATTCCTTCGTCATTGCACGTGGCGATCAACCAACTGCCCTACAACCTCCTGTGCCGGGCAATCGAGTTCGACACGCTGCCCTTCTGCGCGGAAAGCGGCGTCGGCATCATCGGTTACATGACCCTGCTGCAGGGCATCCTCGCCGGCGGCTATCGCTCGCTCGCCGACATTCCCGAGGTCAGGCGGCGCACGCGCCATTTCGCGGCGAGCGGCAACCCCCAGTGCCGGCATGGCGAATCCGGTTTCGAGCCCGATACCCAGGTGGCGATCGACGCGATCCGGGCCATCGCGGCCGATGCCGGCGTGGCGATGGCTGAATTGTCGACGCGCTGGGCGGTCGCCAATCCGGCGATTAGCTGCGCCTTGATCGGCGCGCGCAACCGCGGACAGTTGATGGCCAATGTGGATGCCGTGCGTGAACCGCTCGACCGATCGCTTGTCGATTGCCTGAACAAGGCGACCGACCGCCTCAAACAGCAGATGGGAAATCATTTTGACTACTACGAAAGCGCGGCCAACGATCGCACGCTCTAGCGCCGATCGCTCGCCGGGCACCTTGGAGCGTCGGCGATGATCCGCCTTCAGGACGTCGCGCGCCGAGCCGGCGTCTCGGTCAGCACGGTATCGAGCGTTATCAACGGCCGCACCGAGCGCATGGGCGCCGAAAACCTGCGCCGCGTCCAGGAGGCGATTGCCGTCCTCGGTTACCAGCCGAACCGTGCCGCGCGCTTTCTCAAAACCGGCCAGACGCCCCTGCTCGGACTGCTCGTCCCGTCGATCTCCAATCCGATCTACGGTTCGCTGGCGCGCGAAGTCGAAATCATCGCGCAGGAGGAATACGCCTACCGCGTCCTCGTTGGAAACACTTACCGCGATCCGCAAAAGGAAATGAGCTTTATCGACGACCTCATATCGCACGGTATTCGCGGCGTCATCATCGTCTCGCCGCTGCTCGAACAGGGGCACTTCAAAGAAGCGATACGGCGCGGCCTCGTCGCCGTGAGTTACGACCGGCGATCGCTTCCCGGCACGCGTCTCGAAGTCGACTACGTGTCGATGGACAACGCCGAGGCCGCGCGCATTGCCGTCAATCATCTCATCGAGCGCGGTCATCGCCACCTGGCTTTCATTACCGCAGCGGGGAAAACCGTCAGCCGGATGGACAAGATCGATGGATTCCGTGCGGCAACGGCGCATCTTGGCAAGAAGTCGGAGATCATCGAGGGCAACTCTTCGCTCGGTTACGGCGACGGCGAGATGGCCGAACTCGGACGTACACTCGCCAAGCGGATTGTCGCGCGCCAGAACCGACCAACCGGAATTGTCGCGATGAACGACATGATGGCGATCGGCCTGATTCTTGGTTTCCAGAAGTTGGGCCTGCGTGTCCCGGACGACATCTCGGTGGTCGGCATTGACGACATGTTCCTTTCGGCAGTCGCTACACCGGGCATCACGTCGGTACGGCTTCCGCTCAAGGAAATGGCGAGGACGATGGTCAGCCGAATCGTTTTTCGCCTGGAGAATCCGCAGGCGAAAACCGAAGAGTTCAGCTTCGTGCCACGCCTTATCGTGCGCGACTCGGTCGCCGATCGCGCCTCCGACTGAACTGCCCCGCGCAACCGGGGCACGAGCCTGGCGCGGTCGGCAATTTGCTTCGCTAGCACGGTCGTTTCTCGCCGATTTCGCAAGGCTTTCGCAACGAGAATCTGAGGATCGTGCGAAATTTCATGCCTACCGGCCGTAACCGCCGGGCCGGGCGCTTGGCACGCGACTTGCGTTGTGAGCACCCGAAAACAATGGCTTCGCGGACAGCGCACTCGATTCTCGGTGTGGGGCCGGGCGCCAGCCGATGCTTTTGACGACCGGGTAGCGCTTGCTGCCTACTTTATTTTCAAACCATTTGGAGCAACTAGAATGAGCTGTGTTAACCACGAATTGACCGACGCCATCCGCGCCTCTATCAAGGACCGTGCAATGTGGTTCTATCTGCTGCTGCAGGAAGCGAAGGAGCAAGGCGGCAATGCGGACGAAATCGCCAAGCGGGCAATTTTCAAGTATGGTCAGATCAAGGGCCAGCGGATCGGCGACTGCCAAACGCCGCGCGACTTTTTCAACGGCATCGTGACCAAGAATTCGAGCCTGGCTTTCGCCATGGAAGAAGTCTCGGTCAAAGAAGATCAGGGCGTTTATCGCTTCCACGCCTGTGCGCTGTGCGAGGCCTGGAAAGAGCTCGGTTGCAACGCGGAAGAGATCGGCCATCTGTGCAAGCTGGCGATGGAAGGCGACTTCGGCATGGTGAGCAGTTTCCCGCTCGAACTCAAATTCAACGGGACGATCGGCGAAGGCGCCAAGTACTGCGAGATGGTCGTCAGCAAAACCTGATAGAGAAAGCCCGCGATGAAAAAGATAATCAATGAGCCCGAATCGGTCGTTGGCGACATGCTGACCGGGATGGTCGCTGCGCATCCCGACTATGTCAGGAAGCTGGCTGATTACAATTGTCTCGTCTCAACATCCGCCCCGGTCAGCGGCAAGGTCGGCGTCATTTCCGGCGGCGGTAGCGGGCACGAACCGGCGCACGCCGGCTATATCGGCAAGGGACTGCTCGACGCCGCGTGTACCGGCAACGTCTTTTCGTCGCCGACCCCCGATCATTTCTACGCGGCGGCTAAAGCCGTAGATAGCGGGGCCGGCGTCCTGATGGTCATCAAGAATTATTCCGGTGACCTGATGAATTCGCAGATGGCCGAAGAAATGGCTGAGTTCGAAGACCTGAAGATCGTCCGCGTCATCGTCGACGACGACGTCGCGGTCAAGAACAGCACCTATACGACCGGCCGGCGCGGCATCGCCGGAACGGTGTTCGTGCACAAGATCGCCGGCGCCAAGGCCGCACAGGGCGCCACGCTCGCCGAAGTCCACGCGATCGCCGAAAAAGTCGTTGCCAACGTGCGCTCGATGGGCATGGCGCTGACGCCGTGTATCGTGCCGATCGCCGGCAAGGCCAATTTCTCGCTCGCCGACGACGAGATGGAAATCGGCATGGGAATCCACGGCGAGCCCGGTATCGAACGGACCAAGGTAGCGAGCGCCGAGGCGATTACCCGGACGCTGCTCGGCGCGATCATCGACGACCTGCCGTATGCCGCCGGCGACGAAGTCGCGGTGATGGTCAACGGCCTTGGCGCGACACCGCTGATGGAGCTCTACATCATGAACAAGACGATCAGCGCGATCTGCGCGCAAAAAGGCATTTTGATTTACCGGACCTACGTCGGGGAATTCATGACGGCACTCGAAATGGCCGGCGCTTCGATCAGCCTCTTGCGCCTCGATGACGAACTCAAAGCGCTGCTCGACGCTCCCGCCGACAGTATCGCTTTCAAGCAGTTCTGAAACCAGTTGAAGGCAAAACAATGGAAACGTTCAACAGCACCGACGTCGTGAAGCTGCTCGGCGAGATGGCGAAGGTCATCATTGCCAACCGCGACACTCTCAACGAACTCGACGGCAAGCTCGGCGACGCCGATTTCTGGACGAGCATCTGCGGCGGTTTCACGGCCGTCGAAAAGACGATCCCGGACCTCGCGACGCTGGTGCCCGGCACCATCATCGGCAAGACCGGCGCGACGCTGCTCAAGTCGATGGGCGGCGCATCCGGTCCCTTGTTCGGCACGATCTTCATGAAGGCCGGGAAAACGCTCGGCGACAAGGCGGAAATCGGTACGCCTGAACTCGCCGCCATGTTGAGCGCAGCGCTGGCCGGGGTGAAGGCCTTGGGAAAGTCCAACGCCGGCGACAAAACCCTGATCGACGCGCTCGAACCGGCGACCCGGGCCGTCGTCGCCGCGGCCGATCAAGGCTTGCCCTTGGGCAGCGCATTGAGCCAAGCGTCGGTCGCTGCGGCGCAGGGTGTTGAAGACACCAAGGACATGGTCGCCAGCCGTGGGCGGGCGTTCTACGTCGGCGAACGCGGCCGCGGCCACCAGGACGCCGGAGCGACGGCGATTGCCCTGCTCTTTGCCGTGCTCGCCGACTACGCCAACGCGCCGCCGCCAGGGCCACTGGCGCAATAGACACAGGGGCAGCGGCGCCTGCTTCGCGCGTTCCAGGCCGGCGATCGGCTACGGTGCGAACCGGCGGGCTGCGCCGGCAGCGACGCGCGGCCGTGGGCAACGAGGCAGCGCTCAAGACTGGATTTCGAGAATCGTTTTCTATCGATCGCGCCAACGACGAAATCGCTTGCCAGCGGCACGGCTTCGGGTACGCGTGCAA
>JBBRXI010000105.1:0-7518 GCA_038248575.1 Burkholderiales bacterium
CAGGCCGATGTTTAGCCGCTTCCGTGCGCCAATGCAAAATCTCGATCTTCCAACCTCCGTTTGCAAATAGCCGTAAAATCCGCAGGTTTTTCCGGCATCGTTGCGTCGCGCGCGCGAGGCGCAATGCCCGTTCGGCCGCGCTGCGGCCGTGCACTCTCGCACTCTTTTCGTTAAGGATGAAAGCATGAGCACCCTCGGACAACAGTTACAAAAAATGGAGGCGCACAATTCGATTTTCGAGTCGGCCGTACGCCAGTTGCCTTTGCCCGTTTGCCGCGCCTTCGGCTCAGCCGACAAGCCGCAGGCCGTGTGCTTTGAGGGCACCAGCCGCGTGCTGAGCACCAAGGACAGCGCCAGCGTTGCCGCGAGTTTCCCCAATTCGGTCAAAGTCTCGGGCAACGTCGTACTCACCTCGAGCGGGGCCAATGCAAGGACAGAACAAGGCAAGCGCGTCGCCGTGCTGTTCTCCGGCGGCCCGGCCTCCGGCGGCCACAACGTCGTCTGCGGCTTAAAGCGCGTGCTCGGTGCGGGCAACACGCTGCTTGGTGTGAAACCCGGACCCAAGGGTCTTCTGCAGGGCAATTTCTTTACGATTACCGACGCCGACGTCGATTCGATCATCAACACTGGCGGCTTCGATTTCCTCGGCACTGACCGCACCAAGATCAAGACCGACGAACAGTTCGCCCAGGTCAAGGCGACCTGCGTCAAGCACTCGATCGACGCCATCGTCGTCATCGGCGGCGACGATTCGAACACCAACGCCGCGGTCCTTGCCGAATTCCTCTTCAAGGACGTGAAAGCCGACGGCTCGGGCGTGCAGGTCATCGGCGTTCCGAAAACGATAGACGGCGACCTGCAGATCGGCGACCTCCTGCCGATCTCGTTCGGCTTCGATACAGCGACCAAGATCTACAGCGAAATGGTCGGCAATATTCTCCAGGACACCAGGAGCTCCCTCAAATACTGGCACTTCATCAAGCTCATGGGCCGCTCGGCCTCGCACGTGACGATCGAAGTCGCGCTGCAGACCAAAGCCGCGGTGACGCTGATTTCGGAAGAAGTCGCCGCCAGCAAGCAGTCGCTCGCCTTCGTCGTCGACCAGATCGCCAGCGCCGTCATCGCGCGTTCGGCCAAGGGTATCACGCACGGCGTCGTTCTGGTACCCGAGGGCCTGATCGAGTTCATTCCCGAAATGAACGCGCTGATCGCCGAAATCAACGATGCCATGGCGCACAACGCCGCCGAATTTGCCGAAACGCCGTACGATGCCAAGGCCGACTATATCGAGCGGCAGCTCTCGGCCGACAACGCGCGGCTCTTTGCTTCGCTGCCCGGCTACGTCGTCAAGATGATGCTCGCCGACCGCGATTCGCACGGCAACCTGCAAGTCTCGCTGATCCCGACCGAGCAGTTGCTGGTCGATATGGTTAAGACGCGCGTCAAGCAGATCGACGCCAAAGTCCCCTTTGGCGCGCACTGCCATTTCCTCGGTTACGAAGGTCGTTGCGGCGCGCCGACACTGTTCGACGCGGCCTACACCTACAACCTCGGCCTGACCGCCGGCTCGCTGATTCTCGACGGCCGCAGCGGTTACATGGCGACGGTCACCGGGCTGACTGCGGGCGGAACGCCGCAGGCGATCCCGCTCACCGGCCTGCTCAATATCGAGCGCCGCCACGGTCACGACGAATTTGTCATCGAGAAGGCGCTGGTCAAGATGGACTCGCCGGCGATGGCGTTTTTTGTCGCCCGTCGCGCCGAGTGGGCGGCCGCCGACCTGTTCTCCTCGCCCGGTCCGCGTCAGTTGTGGGGACCGGCCGCCGACCAGCAGCCGATCAGCGTCGCATTGAACTCGGGTTGCGAATCGCTCGCTTTCAGGATCGGCTGAGCCGGCGATCGGCGCGCGTCAAGCCAGCTTTGCGCGCCGTGCGCGAGGCTGGCCGGCGCCTCGATTCAGGGTGCGGCGCAGGCGATCGTCCATAGCTTCTCTTCCATCGACGACGGCGAAATCGTCGTCCAGACGCTCGCTTCGTGATCCTCGTCGAACACCTTGGCGCCGTTGCCCATCGCGCCGGCGTAGGACGTCGACGCGAGATAGTGCTCGCGCTTGCCGAGACAATCGTAGGCGCCGCGCACGATCGTCGAGCGATAGGGCAGCGAACCCGGTGGCGAACCCGTCAGCAGCCCCTGTTCAATCTGCGGCTCGGCCCAGCGCACAAGGTGGGTCAGTTGCGCCGTGTCGCCGGCGCGCCGGGCACTCGCCTTATCGGCGAAAACGCGCGTGCCGTCTGCAAACTCCTCGATTTCGGTCCATGCGCCGAAGGCCGCGCCGCAGAGCGCAGCAAGGCCGAGGGCGAGCAATCGGTGCGCTCTCTTCATGGCGCGCATTTTACTCTTCACCTGTGGCGGCGTACGTTTGACCGCACTGGCTGCGTCGTGGATACTTCGCCCTGACTTTAACCGCCCACCGCGAATCGATCATCATGAATATCACCGTCCTCGGCGAAGCGCGCTTTGCCTCGCCGCTGCCTTACCATATCAGCGACAGCTCGCGCGTCCTCTACAACGTCATCGTCGACGCCAACGCGGCGCCGCGCGACGAGTTGCTGTTCGAAGTCGCCGGTCCGCGCGAGCGCCTGTTCTTTGACCCGCAGAAAACGCGGGCGGGGATTGTCACCTGCGGTGGACTATGTCCGGGACTCAACAACGTCATCCGTTCGCTGTATTTTCAGTTGCATCATGGCTACGGTGTGCGCGAAGTCGTCGGCTTCGTCAACGGCTATCAGGGCCTCGATCCCTGGCGCGGTTCAGAGCCGATCCCGCTCACCCCCGAATTCGTCGAGGACATCCACAAGGAAGGTGGAACGGCGCTCAATACCTCGCGCGGACCAATCGACGTCAGTGTCGCCGTCGACAACCTGATTCGCCGCAAGATCGACATGCTTTTCGTCGTCGGCGGCGATGGCACGCAGCGCGGCGGCGCCGAACTCTTCCAGGAAGCCAAACGCCGCGGTCACGCGCTCGCCGTCGTCGGCATCCCGAAGACGGTCGACAACGACGTCGCCTTCGTTTCGCGCACCTTCGGCTACGCCACCGCTGTTGAGGAAGCGGCCAAGGCGATCACCTGCGCGCATACCGAAGCGCACAGCGTGCATAACGGTATTTCGCTGGTCAAGATCATGGGTCGCCACGCCGGTTTCATCGCCGCCGGCGCGACGGTTGCCAGCCAGGACGTAAACTTCACGCTGGTTCCCGAAGTCGCTTTTGCGCTCGACGGCGAGAACAGTTTTCTCGCCGCGCTCAAGGCGCGCGTCATCCGGCGGGAGCATGCGGTGATCCTCGTCGCCGAAGGCGCCGGCCAGCATCTGATGGGCAACGGCGGCGAACAATACGATGCTTCAGGCAACCTCAAGGCAAAAGACATCGGCATTTTCCTGCGCGACCGCATCGAGGCCTACCTGAAGGCCGAGAATGTGCCTTTCGCGCTGCGCTACTTCGACCCGAGTTACCTGATCCGCAGCGTTCCGGCGAACGCCGAGGACGCCATCCTCTGCGACTTCTACGCGCGCAACGCGGTGCACGCGGCGATGGCCGGCAAGACCGGCCTGGTCATCGGCCAGCAGCACGACATTTTCACGCACGTGCCGATCGAACTGCTCGCCCAGCGCAAAAAACAGCTCGACTTGAACAGCCCGGCCTGGCTCGGCGTACTCGCCAGCACCGGGCAGAAATTCGCCGATTTCCCATGCCGCATGTGAGCACGACGGTGGACAGTCTCGCGGTGCCGCTCAACATCCGCTAGAATCGGTGGAAACCTAAAACGAAGGAGTGCACCATGGTAGCGATAGGCGATTTCGGCGAGATCCTCGAAGTCAAGATAGCAAAAGAGAAAATCTGCGATTTTGGCGAGAACTGCGAAAGCAAGGTCCCCGACGAGGATATTTGCGCTTTTGGTGAACCGTGCGCCGAGCAGGAACCCACCGACGACATATGCGCTTTCGGCGAGGTCTGCGAAGAAGACAAACCAGACGAGTCGATTTGCGCCTTTGGCGAGGCGTGCGAAGAAAAGAAACCGACGCAGTCGATCTGCGCCTTCGGCGAGGAATGTGCCGATGAGCGCGCTGATGGGCGTCGCCAGGACTAGCTGAGCGCCGGCGGCGTCTGCCAGAGCGCGCCGGCGCCAGGCATCACTACTCGGCCGCGCCGGCTTTCCCTTGGGCGTCGGCAAGCGGGCTGGCGCTGAGCTTGGCGACGAGTTCGCCAAGCGTCTTGCGGCCCTGGTCGAAAAACCTGCCGTTGAGAAAAAGTGCCGGAACGGCGACGATCTTGTGCTGGTCGATTTCCTGGCGAAACAGCATGCCGTCTATCGTCGTATGCCGGATTCCCGGGTTGAGCAGCGCCAGCACGTTGAGTGCTTGCACGAGATCAGGGCAATTGTGGCAGTTGAGCGTGATGTAGGTCTCGAAGCACAGCGTCCCCGGAATAGCGCCAATCGCTTCAATGACGCCAGCGTCCACCCGCGGCGGATGGCCGCCGACCTGCACGAGAGCAAGAACGAGCGAAGTCAGCTCGTGGCCGAGCGGAATCGCGGCAAACGCGATACGCGGCGCTTCGCCCCTACGGGCCACCGAGAACGACGGTCGGCGGACGTCGTCGCCGTCATGACGGACATTGATTTTCGCGCACAGCGTCGCGATCTCGTCGAGCAAGGCGCGCAACTCATGCGACTTCTCGCCCTCGTCGAGCGACGCGACGACGTCGACCGGGTCGCGGATTTTCTCGAAGTGGCCGGCGAGTTGCGTGCGCATCGCCGCATCGAGTGCCGGCGGCTTCTCGCCTTTCTCGAACAATGACTTAAGACCAGCGAAGACCATGTTTCCTCCGTTTCCTTCCACCGTTCAGCAGAGCGGGGGCAGAGCGCGTCGCGCATCGTCGTGATAGACAGTCAAATTGCCCTTTTCACTGCACGCCGCTGACTAGTCATCGGCCTGGGCCTCGGCAGGCGCGAGCGGCCAAAAAAAACCCTCTGCAACGGCAGAGGGTTTTTCGCCGCAGCGCAGCGTTGTCCTGCCGCTTACTTGAAAATGCCGAACGGCTTGCCGACCGGCATGAAGACCCTGCCGAAGAAGGTATTGAGAACGACAGCGCCGCAGGCGTAGAAGGAAAGCAGCGCCGTGGTCATTTCGGCCCAGGCGCCGATGGCTCCCGTGAGTTGCGGTGCGACGCCAAAGGCGTTGAGCGTGAGCGCGGCGAGCAGGACGTCGATGACGACCATGATGACGAAGATCAACTTACTGACCTCCATCGCACCGATCGTCATCATGACCGAAAAAATCAGGTAGCCGAGAAAGGCAAAACCGAGCTGCCTGACGTCGCAGGCAGCCGCCAGTTCGGGGCCGAAAACGCCCATTTTCATCATCCACGCGACGGCGACCGAATACCAGAAAAAAGCGTAGGCGCCGAAAACAGTACCGCCCCAGATGTTTTCATAAAAGAAATCGAGAATGCACGCGACGAGTTGCGCCGTCGCGCCGAGGAAAATCGCGTAGACGATGACGAACGACAGGCCAGTGGTCAGGCCGAGCTTTTGCGAAGCGGCGACGAATGTGACGATCGCCAGACCGAAAAGACCGAGGGCCGTCGGATTGGCGATCGCAATCTTGACGCGTTGTGTTTCTGCTGTACTCATTTAAAACTCTCCTGATTAGAAATTTGACACGAAATTTTGCTGCGCGGTAAAAGCAGACCTCTCGCAACACGCGCAGCGCGTCGCGGTGAGGCCAGCGGCAATGGGGAGGCTACAAAAGGCAGCCAGAAGCGGTGGACAAAACGAAGGCATCAAGACCTGTAAGCGAACCGATGAATTGACGCCCGACAACACCGTTGATATTTTTTTGTGGCGCGAATCCTAGCAGTCACTCTCCGGCAATGCAACACCCAGCGGTTTTGCCGTCCGCCCGACCGGACAGTGGCCGCAGCGCTGCGCCGCGTTCGTGCCCGTAATGACAGGCAGCGACCCCTGCTAGAATGCGCTTTTTCTTGGAAAATCCGTGGACCTTCTGCTCCTCACCAAAGCCCTTGTCCTCGGACTCGTCGAGGGCTTCACCGAATTTCTCCCCGTTTCGTCGACCGGCCACCTGATCCTCGCCGGCGATTTACTCGACTTTAACGACGAGCGCGGCAAGCTGTTCGAGATCGTCATCCAGTCCGGCGCGATTCTCGCGGTGTGTTACGAGTACCGGCGCAAGATCATCGAGGTCGTTCTCGGTTTGCCGCACTCGGCAAAAGCCCGGCGCTTTGCGGCGAACATCGTCGTCGCTTTCTTGCCGCTCGCGCTCCTCGGCCTGCTCTTCGGCAAGGCGATCAAGGCGACGCTGTTCAACGCACCGACGGTCGCCGCAGCCTTTATCATCGGCGGCCTGATCATTCTCTGGGCCGAGCGCCGCGAGCATGTAGTCCGCGTCGATTCGGTCGACGATCTGTCGCTCACCGACGCCGTTAAGCTCGGCCTGGCGCAAGCGCTGGCCTTGATCCCGGGAACCTCGCGCTCGGGAGCGACGATCATCGGCGGCCTCTTCTTCGGCTTGTCGCGCCGCGCGGCGACCGAGTTCTCGTTTTTTCTGGCAATTCCAACGCTGCTCGGCGCGACGTTCTATCAGGTCTACAAGGAACGCGCGTTACTCGTCGCAGACGATATCGGCATGTGGATCGTCGGCTTTTTAGCGGCCTTTGTTTCAGCGTTCTGGGCCGTGCGCGGCCTCTTGCGCTACATCAGCACGCACGATTTTTCGGCTTTCGCCTGGTATCGCATCGCTTTTGGCATGGTCGTCCTCATCACCTGGAAATGGGACCTCATCGCCTGGGCCGCCTGATGAACGCGGCGATCCTTTACCTGCACGGCTTTCGCTCGTCGCCGGCCTCGCTCAAAGCGCGCCTGCTCGGCGAAGCGATGCGCGAGCGCAAGATGGCCGAACGTTTATTCTGCCCGGCGCTCTCGCCGGTGCCGCTGCAGGCGATTGCCCAGGCCGAAGCGATCATCGCGCGAAGCGAGGGGCCGCTGACCCTGATCGGCAGCTCGCTCGGCGGCTTTTACGCGACCTGGCTCGCCGAAAAGCACGGGCTGCGCGCGGCGCTGATCAACCCGGCCGTCGTCGCGCCGATCGCGCTCGAGACTTACATCGGCGCCCAGACGAATCTTTATACCGGCGAGTCGTTCCTGTTTACCGAAGCGCATATTGCGCAGCTGCGCGCCCTGCAGAGCCCACGCATCAGCCCCGGGCGCTACCTTTTGCTGGTTGAGACCGGCGACGAAGTCCTCGATTACCGCGACGCCGTGGCGCGCTACGCCGGTTGCCGGCAGGAGGTCTTTGCGGACGGCGACCACAGCTTCACGCGCTTTGCCGAGATCATGCCGCAACTGCTTGAATACTGCGGGTTATAATCCGGCCGATGCATGTTCTCTACGAAGAAGACGGCGCCTTCAAAACCGCCACCGTCCTGACCGACAACGAGTCC
>JBBRXI010000106.1:0-7487 GCA_038248575.1 Burkholderiales bacterium
ATTCGCCACGGCGCCAAGATCATCTACGCTTATTGCGAAGCGACGGTGCCGAAGATTTCGATCGTCACGCGCAAGGCGATGGGCGGCGCTTACGTCGCCATGGGTTCGAAGCAGATGCGCAACGATGTCACCTTTGCCTGGCCGACGGCGCAGATCGCCGTGATGGGACCGGAAGGCGCCGTTCGCGTGCTCTTCCGCAACGAGATCAAGAACGCCGCCGATCCGGCGCTGCGCGAGAAGGAACTGCTCGAGGAGTACCGCGAGAAATTCTTCAACCCGTACCGGGCTGCCGACGTCGGCCAGATCGACGAAGTCATCGAGCCGCGCGAAACGCGTCCGCGCCTGGTGCGCGTGCTCGAAGTCCTGCGCACCAAGGTGCAGAGCAATCCGGCCAAGAAACACGGCCTGACACCCATCTGACGCGGAGTGCGCATGGAAAATCTAGCGTGGGGCTTGCAGATGACCGTCCTCGGCATGGGACTGGTCTTCGCGTTGCTTGGTTTGCTCTGGGGTTTGCTGACGATCGTCCTGATTCTCGACAAGGAGCCCAAGCCGCCGATGTCGGAACAGGAGACGCATGCGGTAGCCGAGCGTATCGCGGCGCTTGCCGACGATGCGGTCGGCGCCCAGGTTCCCGAGCCGGCGACGGTCAACGGCATGCCGGCCGATCTCGTTGCCGCGATCCTGGTGGCGACGATGAGACATAAACTGACCTTGCGCCGCCAGGCGGCGCCGATCATGCGCACCTACTGGCCGGGTAGTCAGCTGTTTGCCAGCCGGTGGGTCGCCGCGGGTCGGACCCGGCAAAACTATTCTTGGCAGCCGAGAGGAAAATAATGCGACGGTATAAATTGGATATCAGCGACCGCGAATTCGTGATCGACGTTCAGGAACTGAGCGCCGACCGTTTTTCGGTCCTTGTCGGCGACGATGTGTACGAAGTGACGCTGTCGAGCGACGAGAATCTCGGCGAAGCGACGATCACGCCGGGCTTCGCCGCCGGCGCCGGGCCGCGCGTCGTCGCGGCCCGTACGGCGCCGCGAGTCGTCCAGCCAGCGGCTGCCACTGCCGCCGGCGCGGCGAGCCCGGCGCCGGCCGCGCCACGCAAGCCGGCGGGCGGCGGCAAGGGAACGCTGTCGGCACCGATGCCGGGCGTCATCCTCGAGGTCAAAGTCAAGGCCGGCGATCAGGTCACGCGCGGCCAGCAGGTGGCGATCCTCGACGCGATGAAGATGCACAATGTCATCGGCGCGCCGCGCGCCGGTACGGTGGGCGAGGTCTTCGTTACCGCCGGGCAAAGTGTCGATCACGGTGATGCGATCATCCAGTTCAAGGAGGACTGAGCGATGATCGATCAAGAAACGATCGGCCTGCTGATGAAGGGTGTCAACAACGTCACCTGGCAGTCGCTGTTCATGATCGGCGTCTCGATGGTTCTTTTTTATCTGGCTATCGTCAAGGACTACGAGCCCTTGCTGCTGTTGCCGATCGCCGCCGGCTGCATGCTGGCCAACCTGCCGCTGTCGCCGATGATCGCCGAAGACGGCATGTTGACCGTGCTCTACAACATGGGCATCACCAACGAGATGTTCCCGCTGCTGATCTTCGTCGGCATCGGGGCGCTGACCGACTTCGGGCCGCTCCTCGAAAACCCGCGTCTCGTGCTGCTCGGTGCGGCTGGCCAGTTCGGCATCTTCATGACGCTGATTTTCGCGCTGCTGCTCGGCTTTACGCCGCCGGAAGCGGCTTCGATCGGCATCATCGGGGCAATCGACGGACCGACGTCGATCTACGTCAGCGGTATTCTCGCGCCACACCTGCTCGGGCCGATCACCGTCGCCGCCTACAGCTATATGTCACTGGTGCCGATCATCCTGCCGCCGGTCGTCAAGCTGCTGACGACCAAAAAAGAGCGGATGATCCGCATGCCCTACAGCTCGCGCAAGATCAGCCGGCGTACGCGCATCCTCTTCCCGATCGTCGTCACCGTGCTGGTCGGGACGCTGGTACCGTTCGCGACGCCGCTGATCGGCATGCTCATGCTCGGCAACCTGATGAAGGAATCGGGCGCCGTCGAGCGCCTGACCAAAGCCTCGGCCAACGAAATCGCCAACACCGTGACGCTCTTCCTCGGCCTGGCGATCGGTTCGACGATGGTCGGCAAAGAGTTCCTGAAACCCGACACGCTGTTCATCATGGTCCTCGGCCTGATCGCCTTTGCCGTCGATGGCGCGGCCGGCGTGCTCTTTGCGAAGGTGCTCAACTGGCTCAGCGGCGGCAAGGTCAACCCGATCATCGGCGCCGCCGGAATCAGCGCCTTTCCGATGGCCGCGCGCGTCGTCCAGCGCATCGCCCAGGAAGACGACTTCGAAAACTTCCTGCTCATGCACGCGATGGGCGCCAACGCCGCCGGCCAGGTCGCCAGCGTCGTCGCCGGCGGCGTGCTGCTGGCGCTGATGGGAGCCGGCGGCTAGGCCGGGTGTCGGCGCTGCACCGGGCAGCGCTGTGGGAAAGTCAAAGGGGTGCGCTTCTCTCGAGCCGCACCCCTTTTGTTTGAGGACCAGTCGTCAGCGCCTTTGACGACCGACAGTGGAAGTTCCTCACCACCGGGTTGAGCTTGCGCAGTTCAGGGCGGCTGCGCGTGCGACGACGAGCGCTACGGCGCTCGCTGCCTTCAGACCGTCAGGCTGTGCAGCAGCTGCTGTGCCGCAGCGCCCGGGGTTACCCGGCCTTCGGCCACGTCGGTCAGCAGCGCCGGCAGGATCTGGCGCACCGCCGGATGTTCGCGGAAATAGGTGCGCAGGCCCGAATCGATCAGACCCCACATCCAGTTCACCGCCTGCTTGCGGCGCTTGGTTTCGAACTCGCCGCTGCTTTTCATTGCCGTGCAGTAACGGTCGACTTCAGCCCAGAACTCGGGGATTCCGCGTTTGTGGAGCGCGCTGACGGCGAGCACCGGCGGCCGCCAATTGGGGCTTGCCGAACGCAGCAGGGTCAGCGCCGTGCGCATCTGAACCTTGGCGAACTCGGTGGCGCGCGCGTCGATGTCGGCCTTGTTGAAGACCACCATGTCGGCCATCTCGACGATGCCCTTCTTGATCGCCTGCAGGTCGTCTCCGGCATTCGGCAGCTGCAGCAGGACGAACATGTCGGCCATCCCGGCGACCGCAGTTTCCGACTGGCCGACGCCGACCGTTTCGACAATGATGACGTCAAATCCGGCTGCTTCGCAGACGAGCATCGCTTCGCGCGTCTTGTCGGCGACGCCGCCCAGGGTGCCGGACGACGGACTCGGGCGGATAAATGCCGCTTCCTTCTGGCAGAGCAACTCCATGCGCGTCTTGTCGCCAAGGATCGAGCCGCCGGAGACCGACGACGAGGGATCGACGGCGAGCACGGCGACGCGCTTGCCCTGCTCGATCAGGAACAGGCCGAGGCTTTCGATAAAGGTCGACTTGCCCGCCCCGGGAGCGCCAGAGATGCCGATGCGCACGGCGTTGCCGGTATGCGGCAACAGGGCGGCGAGCACTTGTTGGGCGCGCAGCTGGTGGTCGGAGCGCGTCGATTCTATGAGGGTGATGGTCTTGGCCAGCGAGCGCCGGCCTTTGGCCAGAACGCCGGCGACGAGTTGCTCGTCGGCGGCTAGACTCACGCTGGGCGTGTTGTTCACGTCCATGGGATATCCTTAATAACTCGGTTTGAAACCACTGAAAACACGGAGGGCACGGGAAAGAACGGAGAAAGATGAACTGCTTTCTTTCTCCGCCTCCCCGTGCCCTCCGTCGCTAACTGCTTTGGCTAGACGCCGGCAGAATCAGGTTCAGGCTTTCGCGGCGGCCTTCGCCTTGCGGATTTCGGCGAGCACCGTCATTGCCGAGTCCTCGATGCGCGTTCCCGGCCCAAAGACGGCCTTGGCGCCGGCACTGAACAGGTAGTCGTAGTCCTGCGCCGGGATAACGCCGCCGGCAAAAACGATGATGTCGTCGGCGCCCTGATCCTTGAGCGCCTGCACCAGCGCCGGCAACAGCGTCTTGTGTCCGGCAGCAAGCGACGATACGCCGATCGCGTGCACGTCGTTTTCGATGGCCAGGCGCGCAGCTTCCTCGGGCGTCTGGAAGAGCGGGCCAACGTCGATGTCAAAGCCGAGGTCGGCAAACGCCGTGGCGACAACCTTGGCGCCGCGGTCGTGACCGTCCTGGCCGAGCTTGGCGATCATCACGCGCGGGCGGCGACCTTCGTCAGCGTTGAACTTGGCGATGTCGGCCTTGAGCGCTTCCCAACTCGTCATGCCTTCGACGACGGCGCCATAGACACCGGAGACGGTCTGTTGCGTGGCGCGGAAGCGACCGAAGATCTTTTCCAACGCGTCCGACACTTCTCCGACGGTAGCGCGCGCGCGCATGGCGTTCACGGTGAGGCCGAGCAGGTTGCCCTGACCGGTCTTGGCGCATTCGGTCAGTGCGTCGAGTGCGCTCTGCACGGCGGCCGCATCGCGGCTGCCGCGGATGCTCTGCAGGCGGGCGATTTGCGAATCACGAACGGCATTGTTGTCGATGTCGCGGATCTCGATGGCGTCTTCCTTGGCGAGCTTGTACTTATTCACGCCGACGATCACGTCCTTGCCCGAATCGATACGCGCCTGCTTGTCGGCGGCGCACGCTTCGATCTGCATTTTGGCCCAGCCCGATTCGACGGCGTGCGTCATGCCGCCCATCGATTCGACTTCCTTGATGATTTTCCAGGCTTGGTCAACGAGATCCTGCGTCAGCCGCTCCATCATGTACGAACCGGCCCACGGGTCGACGACGTTGGTGATGTGCGTTTCTTCCTGGATCACGAGCTGCGTGTTGCGTGCGATGCGCGACGAGAAGTCGGTCGGCAGGGCGATCGCTTCGTCGAGCGCGTTGGTGTGCAGCGACTGCGTGCCGCCGAACACCGCGGCCATCGCTTCGACTGTCGTGCGGATGACGTTGTTGTAAGGGTCCTGCTCGGTCAGCGACCAGCCGGAGGTCTGGCAGTGCGTGCGCAGCATCGACGACTTGGCGGTCTTCGGGTTAAATTCCTGCATGACCTTCCACCACAACAGGCGGGCGGCGCGCAGCTTGGCGACTTCGAGGTAGAAGTTCATGCCGATGGCGAAGAAGAACGACAGGCGGCCGGCAAAATCATCGACGTCGAGGCCCGAGTCGATCGCCGTCTTGACGTAGTCACGGCCGTCGGCGAGTGTGAAGGCGAGTTCGAGCGCGGCGGTGGCGCCGGCTTCCTGCATGTGGTAACCCGAAATCGAGATCGAGTTGAACTTCGGCATGTTCTGCGAGGTGTAGCCGATGATGTCGGCGATGATCTTCATCGACGGCGTCGGCGGGTAGATGTAGGTGTTGCGCACCATGAATTCTTTGAGGATGTCGTTCTGAATCGTCCCCGAGAGCTTTTCCAGCGTGACGCCTTGTTCTTCGGCGGCGACGATGTAGCCGGCGAGAATCGGCAGAACGGCGCCGTTCATCGTCATCGACACCGAGACTTTTTCGAGCGGGATGCCGTCGAACAGAATCTTCATGTCCTCGACCGAGTCGATCGCCACACCGGCCTTGCCGACGTCGCCGGTGACGCGCGGATGATCCGAGTCGTAACCGCGGTGCGTGGCCAGGTCGAAAGCGACCGAGACGCCCTGGCCGCCGGCGGCGAGTGCCTTGCGGTAAAACGCATTCGACGCTTCGGCGGTCGAGAAACCGGCGTACTGGCGAATCGTCCACGGACGCACCGCGTACATCGTCGCTTGCGGACCGCGGGCGAAAGGCGCGAAGCCCGGCAGCGTATCGGTATATTCCAGGCCGGCAACGTCGAGCTTGGTATAAAGCGGTTTGACGACGATACCTTCCGGGCTCACCCAGCTGAGTTTTTCGACGTCGCCACCCGGAGCCGACTTGGCTGCGGCTTTTTTCCAGGCGTCCAGATTGGACGAGTTCAGCAGTGCGGGGGTGTTCTCATTAGCCATATACAACCTTTCAAAAGACGGTAAAAAAGACGCGTGGGCGGTGTGGCCGCCCGAATTTTGCAAACCGGAAAGCGAAAAATAACGCACTCAAATACTGAATAGGCGCGGGCCCTCACCGGTTGTGAGCGCGTAATCCTACGTGATCGGCGCCGGCAAGGCAAGAAAACCGGCTGCGACAAAAACCGGCTGCGCCGTTGCGCAGCCCTTGCCCGCCTGTCGTTTATCCGCTGAAGAGCTTCCACAACATCTTCGCCGCTAGCGCGATGAGCAGGCCGGCGAAGAGGCGTTTGAGTGTCATCACCGGCAGCGAGTGCGCCACCTTGGCGCCGAGCGGTGCGATCAACATGCTGGCCGGCGCCATCCAGGCAACGGCCGGCAGATAAACGAAGCCGAGGCTCCATTCGGGCAGCCCGGCGTGGCCCCAGCCGTTGTAGATGTAGCCGAGCGAGCCGCCGATGGCGATCGGAAAGCCGACCGCTGCCGAAGTGCCGATCGCGTCTTGCACGCGCACGTTGCACCAGGTCAGGAAAGGCACGGTAAACGAGCCGCCGCCGATGGCGACCAGCGACGACATCGCGCCGATGCCGGTGCCGACGGCAAAGACGCCGCCCGCGCCGGGCAGTTGGCGTGAAGGCTTTGGCTTGAGATTGAGGCTCATCTGAAGTGCGACGAAACAGACGAAGACGGTGAAAAAGACGCCGAGCGGCTTGGCCGGAACGTTTGCCGCGAACAGCGTGCCGACCGCCGTGCCAAGCAGTATGCCGGGGGTGATCTGCGCAACAACCGGCCACAGCACGGCCTTGTGCTGGTGGTGCGCGCGCAGGCTCGAGAGCGAGGTGAAGATGATCGTCGCCATCGACGTGGCGAGCGCCTGATGAAGGATCTCGTCCGGCGAAAAACCGGCTTGCGCGGCGAACATCATGGTCAGCGCCGGGACCATGACGAGCCCGCCGCCGATTCCCAGCATGCCGGCCGAGAAACCGGTAAACAGTCCGAGCCCGATATACGCCAGTGGCCACATCACGAGGTTCCCCTTGGAATTAAAATTGGTTAGTGCAGCAGATTTAGAGGGCGAGGTAAAGTGCGAGCGGGACGAAAAAAATCGAGGCGATGTTGCCGCCGACGACGATCGCCGACACGAGCCCCGGCTGCTGCTTGTATTGTTCGGCAAATATGTAGTTCATCACCGCCGGCGGAAGCGCCGCGTAGAGCAGCAAAACACCCTGCATCGGCGCCGTCAGCGGCAGGATGTGCACCAGTGGCCAGGCGATCAGCAGGCCGGAAACCGGGCAGAGTACGGCGCCGACGATGCCGATACTCCAGCGTTCGACGCGAAAGCCGGCAAAGCCGGCGCCGAGGGTAAACAGGCCGAGCGGGATCGCCGCCTCGCCAAGCATCGCCGTACTCTTTGCCAGCCACGGCGGCAGGGCGAAGCCGACGAGGCTGCTCAAAACCCCAAGTATCATCGCCCACAGCATCGGCCCCTTGAGAA
>JBBRXI010000107.1:0-7485 GCA_038248575.1 Burkholderiales bacterium
GATGCGCATTGATTTTTCGATCCGGGACCGATCGAAAAATCAATGCGCATCCTGCCGGCCGGTTACTGGAAGGGTTCCGGTCTGGCGATCCTGCTCGATACGCTGGCGGCGGTGCTCTCCGAGGGCCTGGCGACCAATGAAATCGACAAGCTGAAACTCGGCAGTTGCACCGGCTGTTCGCAAATCTTCATCATCATCGACCCCCGCCAACTTGGCGGAGAGGCGTTTAGCGACCGGGTGGCGGACGGCGTTGCCGATTACGTCAATGCGTCTACGCCGGCCGAAAACAGCAAGGAAGTTCTCTACCCGGGACAGTCGACGCTGCGTATTCGCATCGAGCACACGGCCAACGGCATTGTTGCCGATGAAGGCGTGTGGGCCGACGTGCTGGCGCTCGCCGGCCGCAGCGCCTGACCCGCGAATCCGGCCTCAGTTCTCGAACAGGTCGGGAAAGCGCGCCGCGATATCGGGCAATGAAATCATTATTTCGCGCAGATGGCTGCGCGTCGCAGCGGCAGCGGCCGTCGGATCGCCGGCTTCGATGCCATCGACCATGCGCGTGTGTTGTTCGATGATCAAGGGCGTCGGCGTCGCATCGTCAAGACTCAGGTAGCGGATCCGGTCCATCTGTGCCTTGATGTTTTCGATCACCCGCCAGGCGTGAGCGCGGCCGACCGAGAAGGCGAGGGTGCGGTGGAATTCCTCGTCGAGGGCGAGAAATTCGTCGTTATGCCCGTGCGCAACGAGCTTCTGCTGTTCGATCAGCCGCCGCAGTTCCTTGATCGCCGTGGGCGACGCCGATGTCGCGGCCTCCTGAGCCACGGCGACCTCGATCGCCTCGCGGACGAAGCGTGCGTCAAGGACGTCGTCGACCGAGATCTTGACGACGAACGTGCCGCGTTGCGGCAAGATGACGACCAGTCGTTCCTCGGCCAGCTTGATGAAGGCTTCGCGCACCGGTTGGCGGCTGGTCGAGTATTGCCGGGCGATTTCCGATTCAGATAGCGCCTGCCCGGGGTGCAACTCACCGCGCACCACAGCACCGCGCAAATGACGATAAAGCTGCGTGCTGATCGAAACCGGCTCGACCTGCTGAAATCCCTTGCTTGGCTGTTTCCTCGTCTTGGCGGCTGCTCGCATGCCCTATGGCCTCGGAAAGCGGAAGCCATTCTACCATACGAGCGTGGGGAAGGTGATTCGCCCGGCCAAACGAATCGCGCATGCCGTAGTGGGCCCTGGACAATTGGCACAGGCGCCTCGGCATAAGGCTTGCTAAGCCCACGGAGTCGATTGTTTTCATGCCCCCGACTGGCGTAGTCGGGTCAGCGGGTGCGAGCGAAGCGCGGAGACAGGACGCCAGGTAAAAGAAAGGTTCACAACGTCGGCAAGGCTCAGAAACAGCCCGATGCGAACGGGGGCTTTCGCCGGGCCATGCGTGACCTTGCCGATTTTATGACGGAACCCACGGCGCGCAACGGCGTCATAATTGATGGACTGGCGGCGGATAGTGCGCTTTCACATGCCGAAACACAAATCTCGTGCCGCTACGCCAGCCGCTTGCAACGTCGTACAAAGACGGAGAATTTATATGTCTAGGTCATTAACGGGCCGATCGTTCGTGATCTCGCCTGTGAGCCGGGTTCCATGAGTACCGCCCGAAGGGGTTTTTCCTTCAGTGAGCGCACCCCCAATTTACTTACGACGTGAAGGACCGGCTATGCATGCCGATGACACAGCGCAGGACGCCGCCGCCAAAATCGTCGTTGGTGACGATGCCGGCGACGAGTTGTGGTACAAGGACGCAGTCATTTACGAGGTGCACGTCAAGGCTTTTTTTGACAGCAACAATGACGGGATTGGCGATTTCGCCGGGCTGATTCAGAAGCTCGACTATCTTCAGGACCTCGGCATTACCGCGATCTGGCTGCTCCCGTTTTATCCGTCGCCGCTACGCGACGACGGCTACGACATCGCCGACTATCACGGTGTCAACCCTGACTACGGCTCGCGTGCCGATTTCCACCAGTTCGTTCGCCAGGCGCACCGTCGCGGTTTGCGTGTGATAACCGAACTCGTCGTGAACCACACCTCGGACGCCCACCCGTGGTTCCAGGCTGCGCGGCGCGCGCCCAAGGGTTCGAGCAAGCGCGACTTTTACGTCTGGAGTGACGACAAAACGCGCTACTCGGGAACTCGGATCATTTTCAGCGACACCGAAACGGCGAACTGGACCTACGACCCGGTCGCGCAATCGTACTATTGGCACCGTTTCTTTTCGCACCAGCCAGACCTCAATTTCGACAACCCATCGGTCAGGAAAGCCATCGTCAAGACCATGCGCTTCTGGCTCGACGCCGGCGTCGATGGATTCCGGCTCGACGCGATTCCATATCTGTGCGAGCGCGATGGGACGAATAACGAAAACCTTCCCGAGACGCACGCCGTCATCAAGGAAA
This sequence comes from Burkholderiales bacterium, assembly GCA_038248575.1. Classification (GTDB taxonomy): domain Bacteria; phylum Pseudomonadota; class Gammaproteobacteria; order Burkholderiales; family Rhodocyclaceae; genus Propionivibrio. Next base: position 2,457 of record JBBRXI010000107.1, read on the forward strand.
TCCGCGCGGTGATCGACCAGCACTACCGTGGCCGTGTGCTGCTCGGCGAAGCGAACCAGTGGCCGGAGGATGTGCGCGACTATTTTGGCGACGGCGACGAGTGCCAGATGGCCTACCACTTCCCGCTGATGCCGCGCATGTACATGGCGATCGCCCAGGAAGATCGCCACCCGGTCGTCGAGATCATGCAGCAGACGCCGAGTATTCCGGCCAACTGCCAGTGGGCCATTTTTCTGCGCAACCACGACGAGTTGACGCTCGAGATGGTGACCAGCAAGGAACGTGATTACATGTACCAGATGTACGCCGCCGACAAACGCGCGCGCATCAACCTGGGTATTCGCCGTCGGCTGGCACCGCTAATGGAAAACAACATCGAGCGCATCAAACTGATGAACGTATTGCTGATGTCGATGCCGGGGTCGCCGATCATTTACTACGGCGATGAACTCGGCATGGGCGACAACGTTTATCTCGGTGACCGCGACGGCGTGCGCACGCCGATGCAATGGAGCCCCGATCGCAACGCCGGTTTTTCCAAGGCCGATCCTCAGCGTCTCTACCTGCCGCCGATCATGGATCCGGTCTACGGCTTCGAGGCGGTGAACGTCGAGGCACAGTCGCGCGACCCCTCGTCGCTACTCAACTGGACACGCCGTTTACTCGCCGTACGGAAGAACCACACCGCCTTTGGTCGCGGAAACCAGGTTTTTCTGCACCCCGGCAACCGCAAGATTCTCGCCTTTCTGCGCGAATACGGTGACGAGACCTTGCTCTGTGTTACCAATCTGGCGCGCACCGCGCAACCGGTCGAACTCGACCTTTCCGCGTACAAGGGTCGGGTCCCGGTCGAACTCTTCGGCCGGGTGGTCTTTCCGCCGATCGGCGAAATGCCTTATCTCATCACCTTGGCCGGCTACGGCTTTTATTGGTTCCGCCTGACGACCGGCGAGGCAGCGCCGATCTGGCACGAACAACGTCCGTCGACCGACGAGATGCCGGTGCTCGTCTTCTTCGACGGCTGGAACAGCATTTTCCGCGAGCGCGTCGTTCCCTGGCGGATTGCGCTGGCCGAAAAACTGCGCTCCCAACTGGAGAACGAAGCACTGCCCCGTTACGTCGCGCGCCAGCGCTGGTACGGCAAGCAAAGCGAGCCGTTGCGCCGCGTAGCGCTGGCGGACCATTTCGAGTGGAACGACGCGCGCGGCGTGCTGTGGGTGCTCGCCGTGTTCCGGGCCGAGGCTGGCAGCGCAGCGAAAGGCGCTTCTGTCAGCACCTCGACCAGCGCTTCCGCCAATTATTTCGTACCGCTGACCCTGGCTTGGGAAAACGAGGAGGAGCGCCTGCGCGCGCTGCAGGCGGCCACCGTTGCCCGTGTCCGCATGCAAGCACAGACGGGCGTGCTCGCCGATGCGCTCGCCGATGAAGACTTCGTTGGCGCGCTGGTCGAGGCGATCGGCGCGGGCCGCACCTTCCGCTGCGCGCGCGGAACGATGCGCTGCACGCCGACCCAGGTCTTTGCCGAGCTGCGCGGCGAAAATCCTGCCGATCTCCTGCCCGTTCGTTCACCGGCGGCGCAGAGCAGCAACAGCATCAGCATGCTCGGCCAGCGGCTGTTGCTCAAGATCTATCGGCGCCTGCAAGCCGGTATTTCGTCCGAACTTGAAATCGGCCGTTTCCTCACCGACGTCGTCCATTTCTCGCACTCGGTTCCGATTGCCGGCGCCATCGAATACGTCGCCGATCAGAGCAGCGAAGCAGGCGAGCGGGGAGACGGGAACAACGCAGGCGGGACGACACTGGCGCTGCTTCAGCGCTTCGTCGAAAACCAGGGCGACGGCTGGAGCTATACGCTTGCTTACCTCGAACGTTTTTTTGAACAGAGCCAGGAGATGTCGAGCGAAAACAACGAGCGCGGCGAGCACGTCGCGCCGGACAGCCATGGCGCATATCTGACCTTGATGCGTACGCTCGGTCAGCGCACCGCCGAGCTTCATCTGGCATTGGCGACCACCACCGGCGATCCGGGTTTCGACCCCGAGCCGCTGGCGACCGACGATATGGTCGCGTGGACGCAGGCAGCGCGCAGCGAAGCGAACGCCACGCTGACGCAGCTCGAGGCCGCGCTGCGACGGCTACCAACGGCCAGTCAACCGGCCGTAGAGTCTTTGCTGGCACGGCGTGGCGAGCTCTTGGATCAACTGGCGAGCGCCGCGCCCGAGCAATTTGCCGGGCTGAAGATCCGCCACCACGGCGATTACCATCTGGGCCAGGTCTTGCTGGCCAAAAACGATTTTTATATCATCGACTTCGAGGGCGAGCCGATGCGCAGCGTCGCCGAGCGGCGGCAGAAGAACTCGCCGCTGCGCGACGTCGCCGGGATGTTGCGCTCCTTCAGCTACGCGGCGCAAGCCGCGCTGACACGCGCCGCCGACAAGGCGTTCACCAACCTTGGCGAACTCGAAGGCGTGGCGCGCGCCTGGCAACAGCAGGTCGAGGACGCGTTCCTGCAAAGCTACGCCGAGACGGTCGCCGGCGGCAACGTGAAGATTTATGGCGAGTGGAGCGACGCGCGCCGCTTGCTCAAGCTCTTCGTACTTGAGAAAGCCCTTTACGAACTGCGCTACGAACTCGCGCACCGGCCCGATTGGGTGCATTTGCCGGCCGCCGGTATCATCGCGGTGCTCGGTTCGGCGACGTCCGCCGATCAACGACCGGCTTGACCCCGGGGTTTGCCAAGGAGAAGCAATGGTACCAATCGACATGACGCTGGCCGCACTGCACACCTTCCTCGCGACGGTGGCCGCCTTTCTGCCCAATGTGCTGATCGCCGCGCTGATCGCCATCGTCGGCTGGCTGTTCGCCAAGACCGCTCGTTTTGCCGTCGTCAAGACGTTGCGATCGGTCAATTTTCACGTCCTGACCGAGCGCGCACGAATTGATTCCTTTCTCCAGATGGGCGGTAGTGCGGCCGACACGACGGCCGTCCTCGGCATGCTGGTGTATTGGTTGGTGATCATCGCCGCACTGGTTCTCGCCTGCAACAGCCTGGGCCTGGCCTATGTCACCGACTTGCTCGCGCGAATCGCCCTGTTCGTTCCACGCGTTATCCTTGCCGTCGTGATCCTTGCCTTCGGCGCTTATTTCGCGCTCTTCGTCGACGGCACGGTGACCGTCTACGGCCGCAATATCGGCTTTGACGAGGCGACGCTGCTCGGCCGTCTGGCGCGCTATGCGGTGCTTTTTTTCGTCGTTCTGATCGCCCTCGACCAACTCGGCATCGGCGGCGATATCATCCGTCAGAGCTTTCTGATCATCCTTGCCGGTGTCGTCCTGACGCTCGCTCTGGCTTTTGGCCTCGGCGCGCGTCAGTGGGTAGCGGCGCTGCTCGAGAACTGGTGGCCGCAGCGCAAGAAGAACGACGTATTCAGCGATGATTAGGCTGCCGGCCCGGCCGACGCAATTCGGGGCAAGACGATGAACATCACCACTGCCGGTGGGCGCCAGCCGGATACGCCGATGTCGGCCGACGACAAGGCCCTGATTGAGCTATGCGCCGAGCGCGCGCTGGCGCTGATGCGCGCCAATCTCGGCGCCAATGGTTTTCGCGCGGCAACGCCCAGCGTCGGCGCGCAGCAGCGCGGTTACGACCGCGTTTTCGGACGCGACGCAGCGATCTGCGCGATTGCCGCCGCGCACTGCGGCGACGCCGAACTGATCGCCGGCGGCGAGCGCAGCCTGCTGGCGCTCGCCGCGCAACAGGCCGGCAACGGGCAGATTCCGAAATACGTCGATAGTCACGACGACAGCGCTGATTTCTGGTACCTCGGCTGTATCGACGCGACGCTGTGGTGGCTGATCGCCGTCGCCCACCTCGGAAGACGCGTCGAACGCCTGGAGCGGCGCTTGCGTCTGCACATCGTACGCGCGCTCGACTGGCTGTCGTGTCAGGAGCACCAGCAGATTTTTCTCCTCCAGCAGAACGAGGCGAGCGATTGGGCCGACATCATGCCGCGCTCGGGCTTCGTGCTCTATAGCAACGCGCTGTGGTATTACGTCAAGGGGCTTTATCGCCTGCCGCACACGCTCGAGACCGGCGAACACTTCAATTATCTGTTCCACCCGGTCGGGCGGCACCGCGCCGATTACAAGCGCCTGCGACTGTTGATCCACTATGCGCGCAACAAGCCGATTAACCAGGACATGTATCTGAGCTTCGTGAACTTGAGTTACTGGGGCGAGGAAGGTGACGTCTTCGGTAATCTGCTGGCGACGCTGTTCGGGCTCGCCGACGAACACCGCACCAACCGGATTTTTGCCCGCATCGAACGCAACCAGGAGGGCACTGCCTATCCGGTACGCGTTACCTGCTCGCCGATCGCCCGCGGTGATGCTTACTGGCGAACCTACATGGGTCGGCACCGGCAGAACCTTGAGCACCGTTATCACAACGGCGGGATTTGGCCCTTCGTCGGCGGCTTCTGGGTCATCGCGCTGGCAACCGCCGGAAAACATCGCCTGGCGGCCAGCGAACTCGTCAAGTTGGCGCGAGCCAACGCACTCAATGACTGGCAGTTCAACGAATGGCTGCATGGGCAGACCGGCAAGCCCGAAGGCATGCCCGGGCAAACGTGGAATGCCGCGACTTTCCTGCTCGCGCGGCATGCGCTCGACAACCGTGTTTTCCGACGTATCTACCCGCCGACCGAGCAGGCGGCATACGAAGACGCGTGAGCGCGGCGTGACGCATTCGACGGAAGCCGGCGGGAGACTAAACGCTCCGTCGCGCGGCATGCCACTTGCCACTACTTCGAGCGGCTTTGCTGCTCGGATGTGCCACGTTCCCCAATTCATAGGAGACTTTAATGAAACCGAATCCAAACGCTCCGCCGGATGTCGTCCCTGATTTGCCCGGCCCGGTCGACCCGGACATACCCGATTTGCCCGGTGACGACCCCGACGAGCCTTTACTGCCCGATCGGCCGGACGAGTCACCGCCGATGCAGGTCTAGCTCGCGCTTGCAGGCGA
>JBBRXI010000108.1:0-7468 GCA_038248575.1 Burkholderiales bacterium
AGGTGTTCCTGATCGAGGAGCCGATGGCGGCGGCGATTGGTGCCGGTCTCCCGGTTTCCGAGCCGACCGGGTCGATGGTCGTCGACATCGGCGGCGGCACCACCGAGGTCGGTGTCATATCGCTCGGCGGCATGGTCTATGCGGGCTCGGTGCGCGTCGGCGGCGACAAGCTCGACGAAGCGATCATCAATTACATCAGCCGCAACTACGGCATGCTGATCGGCGAGAACACCGCCGAGAACATCAAGAAGACGATCGGCTCGGCCTTCCCCGGCGCCGAGGTGCGTGAAATGGAAGTCTCGGGAATCAACAAGGCCGAGGGTATCCCGCGCAAGTTTACGATCTCGTCGAACGAAATCCTCGAAGCGCTGACCGAGCCGCTCAACGCCATCGTTTCGGCGGTCAAATCCGGACTCGAGAAGACGCCGCCCGAGCTCGGCGCCGACATCGCCGACAAGGGCATGGTACTGACCGGCGGTGGCGCTCTGCTCCGTGATATCGATCGCCTGCTGATGGAGGAGACCGGCTTGCCTGTCGTCGTCGCTGAAGAGCCGCTGACCTGCGTCGCGCGCGGCTGCGGCATGGCGCTCGAGCGCATGGACAAGCTCGGCAGCATCTTTGCGTCGGACTGAGAATCAGTCAGGAGTCACGAGTGCAGCGTCAGGATTAGAATTTTCCGCCCTTCCTCACTCCTGACCCCTTGCTCCGTACTCATCACCGCCACTCAATGGAGCACCAGCCGCCGCCGTTCTTCAAGCGCGGACCGGCGCCGCTGGCTCGGTTGTCGTTTTACGCCATGCTCTCGCTCGCCCTGATCTTCGTCGACGCGCGTTTTCAGACGCTCGAGATCGTGCGCCGCGGCGTTTCCTTGTTCACTCACCCGATTCAGCAGGCGGCGCACGCGCCGATCGATTTTCTGACCAATGCCAGGAGTTATTTCTTCGGCATCGCGCGCTTCCAGGACGAGAACGCGCGCTTGCAGCGTGCCCAGCTCGACGGCGCGCAAACACTGCTGCGCACGCGCCAGCTTGAAGCCGAAAACGATCGGCTGCGCAAGCTGCTCGAAATCAAGGGGCGGCAGCAGGCGAGCGGGCAGGTATCGCAGATCCTCTACGCGACGCGCGACCCGTTCTCGCGCCGCGTCGTCGTCGACAAGGGGCAGCAGAACAAGATCGTCGCCGGACAACCGGTAATCGACGACAGCGGCGTCGTCGGCCAGGTGACGCGCGTCTTTCCCTTCGTTTCGGAAATCACGCTGATCACCGACAAGGATCAGGCCGTTCCGGTGCAGATTGTCCGCAACGGCTTGCGTTCGGTGGTCTTTGGCCTCGGCGACGGTCAACTCGAGCTACGTTTCATGCCGGCTAACGCCGACGTTCAGGACGGCGACCTCCTCGTCACCTCGGGACTCGACGGCGTCTTTCTGCCCGGCTTGCCGGTCGCCCGCGTGGTGCGTGTCGAGCGCGACACCTCGTACTCGTTCGCCCGCATCTATTGCGTGCCGGTCGCCGGCGTCGAAAACTACGGCGAAGTCATGGTGCTCGATCCGCGCGCGCCGATTGCACTGCCCGACGAGCTCACGCGCGAAGCCGCCAAACCCTCGGTCAAGTCGTCCGGAAAACCAGGGGCGAAGAAAAAACGCCTGAAACGGGAATAAGCGATGCCCTCGACCTTCGCCTCATCACGGATTTTGCAACCGGTCCGCCCGTGGTTCATTCTGCTCAGCCTGCTCGCTGCGCTGCTGCTTAACTTCCTGCCGACCTCCGAGTGGCCGTGGATGCCCGACTGGGTGGCGCTGACCGTCGTCTTCTGGAGCATTCGCGAGCCGCGCCGCGTCGGCATGGGAACCGGCTTTGTCCTTGGCCTGGCGATGGACGTCGCCAACGCCAGCCTGATGGGCCAGCACGCGCTCGCCTACGTCCTTGTCTCGTACGCCGCGTCGGCACTGTCGCGCCGCATCCTGTGGTTCCCGGTCGGCCAGCAGGCGCTGCACGTGCTGCCGCTGCTGCTCGTCGCCCAGTTCGTGCAACTCGCCGTGCGCGCCATGCCCGGCGTTGACTTCCCCGGCTGGAACTACTTCATCGGGCCGTGTGTCGGTAGCTTGCTCTGGCTGCCGCTCAGCGTCGTCCTGCTGTTGCCGCAGTACCAGCCGGTCGATCGCGACGCCAACCGGCCCATCTGAAGGCGACCGCCGTGCACATCCGTAACTCGCCACTGAATAGCCAGGACAGCGATCTTGACCGCTTCCGCTTCCGCATCGCCTGCGCCGGCACCGCGGTGGTGCTCGCCTTTTCCATCCTGATCGGACGCTTCGTCTATTTGCAAGTCGTCCAGCACGACTACTACACCACCCGCGCCGAGGATAACCGCATCTCGCTGGTGCCGATCCCTCCCAACCGCGGCGTCATCGTCGACCGCAACGGGACGATTATGGCGCGCAATTACTCGGCGTTCACGCTCGAAATCATGCCGTCGAAGGTCGACAGTCTCGACGACACGATCGACGCGCTCGGCAAGCTCATCGAAATCCTGCCCAAGGACCGCCGGCGCTTTCGCAAGCTGCTCGACGAAAGCAAGTCCTTCGAGAGCCTGCCGATACGCACCCGGCTGTCCGACGACGAGGTCGCGCGCTTTGCCGTCAATCGCTATCTCTTCCCCGGCGTCGAGGTCAAGGCCCGGCTGTTCCGCCAGTATCCGCTCGGCGCTGTCGCCTCGCACGCGCTCGGTTATATCAATCGCATCAACCGGGCTGACCTCGAGACGATCGGCAAGAACGACCAGGTCGCCAATTACAAGGGAACCGACCACATCGGCAAAACCGGACTCGAGCAGAAATACGAATTCCAGTTGCACGGCGAAACCGGTTACGAGGAAGTCGAAATCGACGCCGGCGGACGTGCCGTGCGCAGCCTGGCGCGCCACGCGCCGGTCTCAGGAAACGACCTGACGCTGACGCTCGACGCACGCCTGCAGGAAATCACCGAGAAGGCTTTTGGCGACCGGCGCGGCGCGCTCGTCGCCATCGAGCCTTCGACCGGCGGGATTCTAGCCCTCGTATCGACGCCGACCTTCGACCCGAATCTTTTTGTCGACGGCATCCGCACCGACGACTGGGAACTGCTCAACAACTCGCCCAATCGGCCGATGGTCAATCGCGCGCTCAACGGCGCCTATCCGCCGGGTTCGACCTTCAAGCCCTTCATGGCGCTCGCCGCGCTCGAAAGCGGCAAGCGCACGCCGAGCCAGGCGATTTCCGATCCGGGTTATTTCATTTTTGGCGGCCATACCTTCCGCGACGACAAGAAGGGCGGGCACGGCGTCGTCGACATGTACAAGTCGATCGTCCATTCGTGCGACACCTACTACTCCATGCTGGCCAACGACATGGGCATCGACAACATCTCGCGCTTCATGGGCAGCATCGGCCTCGGCAAACTGACCGGAGTCGACATCGAAGGCGAATCGAAGGGCGTACTGCCGTCAACCGAATGGAAACGCAGTTACTTCAAGCGCCCGGAACAGCAGAAGTGGTTTGCCGGGGAAACGATTTCGATCGGTATCGGCCAAGGCTATAACGCCTACACGCCGATCCAGCTGGCGCAGGCCGTCGCCGTGATCGCCAACAACGGCGTGATGTTCCGCCCGCATCTGGTCAAGTACATCACCGACAGCAAGACCGGCAAGAAGACGATGATCGAGCCCGAACCGATGCGCACGCTCAACTGGAAAGCACAGAATATCGAAACGATCAAGAAGGCGATGGTCGGCGTGAATAAAGAGGGTACCGGCGCGCGAGCCTTTGCCGGTGCAGCCTACGAGTCGGCCGGAAAAACCGGAACGGCGCAGGTTTTCAGCCTCAAGGGCGGCGATTACAGGAGCCACAAACTTAAGATGGAGTTGCGCGATCATGCGCTCTTCATCGCCTTTGCACCGGCCAACAATCCGAAGATCGCGCTCGCCGTGCTCGTCGAAAACGGCGGCTTTGGCGCGCAGTCAGCAGCGCCGATTGCGCGTATGGTGCTCGACTATTACCTGCTCGGCAAGGCGCCCAAGGGGCCGGCCAAGGACGACGAAGAAGCGCCAGGCGAGGACGAATAGCATGCTCCAGCAACTGCTCTACCGCTTTCGCACCCGCCTGATCCGACACATCGACGTACCGCTTGTGGCGATCACGTTGTGCGTCATGGCTTTTGGCCTGGCGACCGTTTACAGCGCAACCTACGACTCGAACAACCGCGTTATCGGCCAGATCGTCAACATGAGCGTCGGCCTACTCGTGATGTGGGCCGTGGCCCAGGTCCCGCCGCAAAAGCTGATGCGTTTTGCCGTCCCGCTCTACGTGCTCGGCGTTGTTCTGCTCGTTCTCGTCTATATCATCGGCGTCAAGGTCAATGGCGCTCGGCGCTGGTTGCCACTCGGTTTCACGCGCATCCAGCCGTCCGAAATCATGAAGATCGCCATGCCGCTGATGCTCGCCTGGTATTTCCACAAGAACGAAGCGGTCCTGCGCCTGCGCCACTATGTCGTCGCCAGCGCACTGCTCATCGTCCCCTTCGCACTGATCGCCAAGGAGCCAGACCTCGGAACGGCGATCCTTGTCGGCGCCGCCGGCTTCTACGTCATTTTCTTTGCCGGCCTGCCGTGGAAAATCATCGTCGGCATGATCGTCGCGGCGGGCAGCGCGGCGCCCTTCGTGTGGACGATTCTGCATGACTACCAGCGCAAACGGATCCTGACGCTGATCGACCCGACGACTGACCCGCTCGGCGCCGGCTACCACATCATTCAGTCCACCATCGCCATCGGCTCGGGAGGCGGTTTCGGCAAGGGCTGGCTCAAAGGAACGCAAACCCATCTCGAGTTCATTCCCGAGCGCCATACCGACTTTATCTTTGCCGTTTTTTCCGAAGAGCACGGCCTGCTCGGCAACAGCGTCCTCATCTTCCTGTACACGCTGCTCATCGCGCGCGGCCTGATGATCACGGCCAACGCCTCGACGCTGTTCGCGCGCGTGCTCGGCGGCTCAATCACGCTCTCTTTCTTTACCTACGCCTTCGTGAACATGGGCATGGTCAGTGGCATCCTGCCGGTCGTCGGCGTTCCGCTGCCGTTCATGAGCTACGGCGGCACGGCGCTGGTGACGCTGTTTCTCGGTCTCGGCATCCTGATGAGCATCCATTCGCACCGCATGCTGGTCAAGCAATAAGGCGCGCCGTGAATTACCACGTAACCTCAGTTCTGCTCGCCGTGCCGCTCGTCCTCGTCGCCTGCGGCGGGCAGCCGGCGCGTCTTCCGGCCGAAATTCCGCCGCCGCTCGCCACGGCGCCGCCGCTTGCCGTCCCGGGAACGCCGGGCGTCCCGGCGCGCCGACCGAGCGTCACGCAAAAACGCGGCGGTGCGTATTACAAGGACGACGGGCCCGGGGACGCCATCCCCGACTGGCTCGACACACTGGCTGACGCCCAGCCGCGCGTTGAAGCGCTGCATCGCTTCGCCAACCGGCCTTACCTCGTGCTCGGCAAGGTCTACGTGCCGGAGACGACGCTACGGCCCTTCCAGCAACGCGGCGTAGCGAGTTGGTACGGGAAAAAATTTCACGGCCAGAAGACGTCGATCGGCGAACCTTACGACATGTTCGCCATGACCGCCGCGCATCCGACGCTGGCGATCCCCTCGTACGTGCGTGTCACGCGCGTCGCCAACGGCAACTCGGTCGTCGTCCGCGTCACCGACCGCGGCCCCTTCCACGCCGACCGCATCATCGATCTCTCGTACGCCGCGGCGCACCGGCTTGGCTACGTCGATAACGGCAGTACTCTCGTCGAGGTCGAAGCGATCGCTCACGGCGAGGTCCTTGCCGTGAGCGCGCCAGCGCCGCCTCCGATTGACGCACGCGACGAGATCGAGGCGCTTGCCTTGCGCCTCGCCCTGGCCGAAACGGCGCCGGGCGCGAGCAAGCCGGCGACGACGCCGTCCAAGTCTCCGGCATCAGGCAGCGGAACTTTCCTTCAGCTCGGCGCCTTCTCGAACAGCGAGAACGCCGAGAGTCTGCGCTCACACCTGTCCCGCGAACTCGACTGGCTGGCCGAAGCGATCCAGATCACCTCGAGCGGAGGCTTGTTCCGAGTCCAGCTTGGCCCCTACGCGAAGCGCGGCGAAGCCGAAAAAGTTGCTGAACGCATTCGCGCCGCGCTCGGCTATACACCGGCACTGATCAGCCGATAGGCCGATGGTCCGGCCTATCGCCGGCACTCGCGGGCTGCCACGACGGTGCCGATCGTGTTCCGTTGGGCCGCGCCGGGCGCGCGCGCAATTTCGCGATCGAAGTACGATTGACCGCCGCTGCGATAGCGCGGATACTTCGGCAGTGGTGTCTTTATGGCACAAACTCGTGCGCACTCGACACAAGCCTTTTGCATTGGCCTGCAATCTTCCAGCGCGAAACAGGGCTTTCTTTGGGGATAGTCATGGCAAAAATCAAGATAAGCGAAAACGTTCTGCGCGACGCGCACCAGTCCTTGCATGCCACGCGCATGGTTACCAGCGACATGCTGCCGGTGGCCGCCAGGCTCGATGCGGTCGGTTACTGGTCGCTCGAGACTTGGGGCGGAGCGACCTTTGACGCCTGCATCCGTTTTCTCAACGAGGATCCCTGGGAGCGCATCCGGACGCTCAAGAAAGCCATTCCCAACACGCCGCACCAGATGCTGCTGCGCGGGCAGTCGATCCTCGGTTACCGGCATTACGCCGACGACGTCGTCGACAAATGCGTCGAGCGCATGGCGGTCAATGGCGTCGATGTCTTCCGCGTCTTCGACGCGCTCAACGACCCGCGCAACTTCATGGTCCCGATGCGCGCCGTGCGCAAAGCCGGCAAACACGCGCAGGCGGCGATCAGCTACACCGTTTCTCCAGTGCACACCGTCGACAGCTACGTCGGCCTGGCCAAAGAACTCGCCGCAATGGGCGCCGACAGCATCTGCATCAAGGACATGGCGTCGTTGCTCAGCCCCTACGCGGCGCAGGAACTGGTGCGCGCGATCAAGAAGGCCGTGGACCTGCCGCTGCACGTCCATTCGCACGCGACGACCGGCATGTCGGTCGCGACGCTGTTGAAAGCCGTCGAGGCCGGCGCCGAGATGATCGACACGTCGATCTCGTCGATGTCGATGGGACCGGGCCATTCGCCGACCGAAACGATGGTCGAGATTTTCAAGGGCAGCGAGTTCGACAGCGGCCTTGACATGGACCTGCTGCTCGACATCTCGGCCTACTTCCGCGACGTCGTGCGGCCAAAATACGCGCAGTTCGAAAGTTCGTTCTCGGGCGCTGACGCGCGCATCCTCAAGGCCGCGATCCCCGGCGGCATGCTCTCCAACCTCGAGGGCCAGTTGCGCCAGCAGAAGGCTTACCACCGCCTTGACGAAGTGCTCAAGGAAAACGCGCAGGTGTGCAAGGATTTTGGCTA
>JBBRXI010000109.1:0-7422 GCA_038248575.1 Burkholderiales bacterium
GGCCTGCTCAAGGCCGGCGATTTTGACTGGGCGACGATTTTTGCCGGCGGTGTGCGCTGGTTCCACAGCGGCGGAATTTTCGCCGCGCTCTCGCAAACGACGCCCGAGGTCATTGTCGAAGGCATGCAGGCGGCCAAGGCGGCGGGAGCGATCGTTTCGCTCGACCTCAATTACCGCGCCAAGCTGTGGAACATCGCCGGCGGCGAGGAGCGCGCGGTGGCCGTGCTCGACAAGATTCTCAAATACGTCGACGTCCTCGTCGGCAACGAGGAAGACCTGCAGAAAGGCCTCGGCATCCCCGGTCCGGAAATGGCCGCCAAGTCGAAGCTCGATCCGTCGGCCTTCTTCGGCATGATTGACAACGTCATCAAGAAACACCCGCAGATCAAGGTCGTCGCGACGACGCTGCGTGACGTGCATTCGACCAATCGCCACAGCTGGAGCGCGGTCGCCTGGGTCAATGGCCAGACTTACGCCGCGCCGACCGTCGAACTCGACGTCTATGACCGCATCGGCGGCGGCGACGGTTTTGCCTCGGGCTTTTTCTACGGCCTGCTCGCCGACGAAAGCCCCGAAGCCGCGTTGAAGCTCGGCTGGGCACACGGCGCCCTGCTGACGACTTTCCCCGGCGACATCAGCATGGCGTCGCTCGATGAAGTGCGCGCTTTTGCCAAGGGCGGCTCGGCACGCGTGCAACGCTGAAACAGAGCCCGCGGCAGGGTTGCGGGGCTAGAATGACGGGTTCGGGACCGCGCGCTGCGCGGTCTGCATACTAAGGAGAGTGACGTGAAAGCGCTGGTTCTTAAAGAGTACAACCAATTTTCATACGAGGACGTTGATCTGCCGGAAGTCGGCGACGACGACGTCCTGATTCGCGTCAAGGCCTGCGGCATTTGCGGCAGCGACGTGCACGGCATGGACGGCAGCACCGGCCGGCGGATTCCGCCGATCATCATGGGCCACGAAGCGGCCGGCGTCATCGAGAAGGTCGGTGCCAAGATCGCCGACTGGAAGGCCGGCGACCGCGTGACCTTCGATTCGACCGTCGTCACGCGCCCGGACTTCTATTCGCAAAAGGGCACCTTCAATCTTTCCGACTACCGCAAGGTGCTCGGCGTCTCGTGCGGCGAGTATCGCCAGAACGGCGCCTTCGCCGAGTACGTGGCGGTGCCGCAATCGGCGCTCTACCGCTTGCCCGACGATCTGAGCTTTGAAAAAGCGGCGATGGTCGAGCCGGTTTCGGTCGCCTTCCACGCGGTCAACCTGATTCCCAACGAACTCAACGAGAGCGCCGTCGTCGTCGGCGCCGGAATGATCGGCCTTTTCGTTATTCAGGCGCTGCGCATCAAGGGTTACGGGACGATCATCGCGCTCGATCTTGACCAGTCGCGCCTCGATATGGCGCTCGAACTCGGTGCTGATTACGCGCTCAAGTCCGACGCTCCCGAGGTGCTGCAGAAGGTCAAGGAATTGACGCATGGCCGTGGCGCCGACATGGCCTTCGACGTCGTCGGCATCGCGCCGACGATCAATCTCACGATCAACGCGACGCGCAAGGGCGGCAAGATCGGCCTCGTCGGCAATTTCTCGCCGAAGGTCGAGATTCCGTTGCAGGCGGTCGTCAGCCGCCAGCTCACACTCTACGGCTCGTGCGCGTCGTCCGGCGAATACCCGGCCTGTCTCGAGATGATCGCCAGCGGCCGCGTGCGCGTCGACGAGATGATGTCGGCGGTCGTTCCGCTCGCCGACGCGGCGTCGTGGTTCGAGCGCCTGCACAAGGGCGAGCCCGGGCTGATGAAGGTCATCGTCGCGCCGTGACCCGCACCGCTCCCCGCCCGGCCTGGCAATGACCAAGACGGATCGTTTGACCCGCTCGTTCGGGAGGCAGATTGCCCAGGGTGAATTCGCGCCCGCTTCGGCGCTGCCTTCCGAAGCCGAGTTGTGCGAGCTGTTCGACGTTTCGCGCAACGTCATGCGCGAAGTGATCAAGGTCCTGGCGACCAAGAAGCTGATCGACGCGCAGCCGCACCGCGGCCTGTTCGTCATGGCGCAGGAGCAGTGGAATTACCTCGACGCCGATGTGCTCGCGTGGGCGCTCGAAAAAGGCAGCAATCCCGAGCTGATCCAGTCGCTGATCGAGGTGCGCGGCCTGATCGAACCGACGATTTCGCGCTGGGCGGCCGAACGCGCGACGGCGGTTGATCTCGTCGCCATCGAGGCCAGTCACAACGCGATGGTAGCCAACCGGAATAACTTCGACGCGTTCCAGAAAGCCGATATCCGTTTCCACACGGCGATTCTCGTCGCCACGCACAACGTCGTCATTCAGCAACTCAGTGACGCCGTGAGCGCCCTCCAGCGCGCGATTTTCGATCACACTTTCCTCTCGGACAGCCAGCACATGGAACTGACGATGAAGGAACACAGCGATCTGCTCGACGCGATCCGGCGCAAGAACCCGGATGCGGCCGAGTCGGCCTGCCACAAGATGGTCATGCGTACGGCGGCGCGGGCGAAGAACAAACCGGACAGGAAGGGCCGGGAAGTCAGAGCAAGTGCTTCGCCGGACAAGGACAAGCTTGTCTTGTCGGGCAAGCGAAAGTCGCTAGTGATCGGGTAGCACCCTTACGATTGGTTCGGCGAGATTACGTTTGAATTCGTCACCCCGGCGAAGGCCGGGGTCCAGATGAGAAACCTCTGCCTTTGCTGGATTCCGGGCTCTGCACGTCCTTCGGTCGCTTTCGCCGGAATGACGGCGAGTTCATAGTTCTTGTCGCCGGATCAATAGGGTGTGTTCTCAACGGAGTTGATTTTGATATGCCAAAAGCAATCGAAGCGAAAGAAGTCGTTCACGAGTCTGCTGAATGAGAACAGACCCTAGTGACCCGGCCCGTTTTTCTATCCGGCGTTCGCGCGATCAGCAGAGAATCAGATTGTCGCGGTGGACGATTTCCGGTTCGTCGATATAGCCGAGGATGCCGGCGATTTCCTGACTGGCGTGACGGGCAATGCGTCGTGAATCGCTGCTGCCGTAGTTAACCAGGCCGCGCGCGACTTCGACGCCTTCGGGCGAGACACAGGCGACCGCGGCACCACGCTCGAATTCGCCGTGCACGCCGACGACACCGATCGGTAGCAGGCTCTTGCCTTCGCCGAGCGCTTTCACGGCGCCGGCGTCGAGCATCAGCCTGCCGTTCAGTTGCAGATGGTCGGCGAGCCATTGCTTGCGCGCGTTAAGGCGATGCGTTTGCGCGCAGAGCAGGGTGCCAACCGCTTCGCCGCGCGCCAGGCGCGGCATGACGTCGGGCTCGCGGCCGCTGGCGATTACGGTGTGTGTGCCGCTGCTCGCGGCGCGCTTGGCGGCGATCACTTTGGTGATCATGCCGCCCGTGCCGATTTGCGTTCCGGCGCCGCCGGCCATCGCTTCGAGCGCCGGGTCGCCGGCGCGCGCCTCGGCAATCAGCGTCGCGCTGGTGTCCTTGCGCGGGTCGGCGGTGTACAGCCCGGCCTGGTCGGTGAGGATGATCAGACAATCGGCGTCCACCAGATTGGCGACCAGCGCGCCCAGGGTATCGTTGTCGCCAAACTTGATTTCGTCGGTGATCACCGTGTCGTTTTCGTTGATGATCGGCACGACGCCGAGCGCCAGCAGGGTGGTCAGCGTCGAGCGCGCATTGAGGTAGCGTTTGCGGTCAGCCAGATCATCGTGCGTCAGCAGAACCTGTGCGGTGTGCAGGCCGTGGCGCGCGAAGGCGCTCTCATAAACGTGCACCAGGCCCATCTGGCCGACGGCGGCACAGGCCTGCAGTTCATGCACGCTGTGCGGACGCTTCTTCCAGCCTAGGCGCTGCATGCCGCAGGCGATGGCGCCCGACGAGACGATAACGACCTCGCGTTTGCCTTTA
Organism: Burkholderiales bacterium; assembly: GCA_038248575.1. Taxonomy (GTDB): domain Bacteria; phylum Pseudomonadota; class Gammaproteobacteria; order Burkholderiales; family Rhodocyclaceae; genus Propionivibrio. The sequence goes on from JBBRXI010000109.1 coordinate 3,906, forward strand.
CGCAGTTCGGCAATCTGCCGCGCCCATTCCTCGATCGCCGCGATGTCGAGTCCTTCGCCGTTGTTGGTGACGAGGGCTGAACCGACTTTGACGACAAAACGTTTTGCTTCGGCAGTCCGGGTTGTAGCCATATCAGGTGTTTGCGTCGTCGTCGAGGTCTTCGGAAAAATGAACGTCCTGCGCCGTGTCTGGCATCGGCGCAAGCGGCGCGAGTTGCTCGAGCGCGTCCTGCAATTTATAGACGACCTGCTTGCAGCCTTCGCCACTGATCGCGCTGATGCGGAATATCGGCGTCGCCGAGTCGCCGGCATAGGCCTTCACAAAAGCATCGACGCGTGCGTCGCGCTCGTCTTCGGGTATGAGGTCGAGTTTGTTGAGGAGCAACCAGCGCGGTTTTGCCGCCAGTTCCGGATCGTATTTTTCAAGTTCGCCGACGATCGCCCTGGCGTCGTGCACTGGATCGGCGTCAGGGTCGGGCGGCGCCAGGTCGACGATGTGCAGGAGCACACGCGTGCGCGCCAGATGCTTGAGAAAACGTATACCGAGGCCGGCACCTTCGGCGGCGCCCTCGATCAGCCCGGGCACGTCGGCGATGACGAAGCTCTTGTTCTCGCTGACGCGGACGACGCCGAGGTTCGGGTGCATCGTCGTGAACGGGTAATCGGCGACCTTGGGCCGCGCCGCCGATACCGAACGAATGAAAGTGCTCTTGCCGGCGTTCGGCAAGCCGAGCAGGCCGACGTCGGCGAGCACGCGCAATTCGAGCCGCAGGTCACGCTCTTCACCCGGTTCGCCCTTGGTGCATTGACGCGGCGCGCGATTGACGCTCGACTTGAAGTGGATGTTGCCCAGGCCGCCCCGCCCGCCCTTGGCGAGCAGGACGCTCTTGCCGTCGATGTCGAGGTCGGCGACGATCTCGTTGCTGTTTACGTCGGCGATGATCGTGCCGACCGGAACGTGCAGCGTGATGTCCTTGCCGCCCTTGCCGTAACAGTCGCTCGATCCGCCGCGTTCGCCGCGCTCGGCGAGAAATTTTCGTGAGTAACGAAATTCGATGAGCGTATTGAGGTTGCGGTCGGCGACGACATGGACGCTGCCGCCGCGACCGCCGTCGCCGCCGTCGGGGCCTCCCTCCGGCTCGTATTTTTCGCGCCGGAACGAGGCGGCGCCGTTGCCGCCGTCGCCGGCCGCCACATAGATTTTTGCCTCGTCAATAAATTTCATGGAGCGTCTCTTTCAGATACGGGAGTGCAAAGTAAAAAGCCCTACCGCGAGCGATAGGGCTTTTCTGCGCTGAAGCGGTTGCTGCGGTCGAGCGTTTTCTCAGGCGGCCGGGGGAACGATGCTGACCGTGCGCCGACGCTTTTCGCCCTTGATCGCGAACTGGACGTGACCTTCGATCAGCGCGAACAGGGTATGGTCCTTACCGAGGCCGACGTTCTCACCGGGGTGAAATGCGGTTCCGCGCTGGCGAATGATGATGTTACCAGCGACAACCAGTTGACCGCCGTAGCGCTTTACACCCAGCCGCTTCGACTCGGAGTCGCGACCGTTACGGACACTGCCGCCTGCTTTTTTGTGTGCCATGAGTCAGTTTCCTTTCAGTCAGGCCAAGATGCCGTCGATGCGGATTTCGGTATAGTTTTGACGGTGGCCCTGATGCTTCTGGTAATGCTTGCGACGACGCATTTTGAAGATCGTGACTTTGTCATGGCGGCCTTGCGATAGCACAGTGGCCTTGATCGATGCGCCGACGAGAAACGGGGTGCCGATTTGTACGGACTCGCCTTCGCCAAGCATCAGAACTTCTTCAAGGGTAATCTCTGCGCCAACGTCTGCCGGTATCTGTTCTATTTTCAATTTTTCGCCAGCGACAACGCGATACTGCTTGCCTCCGGTTTTTATGACCGCATACATGTTGGAACTCCAAAGAACGAGGTAAAGTGAAACGAAGAACCGCGCATTATACGGAGTTTTCTTGCCGAGTCAAAGGGTTCGCGGCGTGGACAGCGGGTTTCGGTCGACGGGAACGTGACCGAAACGGCGCGAATTGCCGGGAAAACGCAGGCCGACGGAACGGTACGCAGCCGAAATTTCGCCTTTCCCTGCATTGTCGTCGCCTTCCTGGTACCGTGCGCTGACTGTGCTGTACGCAGCACATGCTCGCTTTGGCTTGACGCCCACCATGGGCGCCCCCTAAGATTCGGAAGTTTTGTCAAGGCGCCGTGACGTGAAACTGGAGCAGCTCTACAAACTGATCGGACCGGACATGGAGGCCGTCGACGCGGTCATTCGCCAGCGTCTGCACTCCGACGTCGCGCTCGTGCGCCAGGTCGGCGAATACATCGTGCAGAGCGGCGGCAAGCGCCTGCGCCCGGCGCTCGTGCTGCTCTGCGCCAGGGCGCTCGATTATCGCGGCACGCGGCATCACGAGCTCGCCGCGGTCGTCGAATTCGTGCACACGGCAACGCTGCTCCATGACGATGTCGTCGACGAGTCCGATTTGCGCCGCGGCCGGCAAACGGCCAACGCGCTGTTCGGCAACGCAGCCAGCGTGCTGGTCGGCGATTTCCTCTATTCGCGCGCCTTCCAGATGATGGTCGATGTCGGCGACATGCACGTGATGCGCGTGCTTTCGGACGCGACCAACGTCATTGCCGAAGGCGAAGTGCTGCAACTGATGAACTGCCACGACGCCGACATCGACGAGGCGCGCTATCTGCAAGTCATTCGCTACAAAACCGCCAAGCTATTCGAGGCCGCCGCTCAGATCGGTTCGATCATCGGCGGCGCATCGCCCGAACTCGAGCAGCGCATGGCCTGCTACGGCATGCATCTCGGCACGGCCTTCCAGTTGATCGACGACGTCCTTGACTATTCGGGCGCCGAAGTCGAGACCGGTAAACGGCTTGGCGACGACCTCGCCGAAGGCAAGCCGACGCTGCCGTTGATCTACGTCATGGAAAATGGAACGCCGGCGCAGGTCGCCTGCGTGCGCAACGCGATCGAGAATGGCGGGCGCGACCACTTTCCAGCCGTGCTCTCGGCGATCCGCGCGAGCGGAGCACTCGAGCACGCAAGAGCTCAGGCCAAGCGCGAAGCCGATTCCGCACGCACCGCGATCGACGCATTGCCAGCTTCCACACACAAGGATTCTTTGCTAGAATTATGCCTCTTTGCGGTTGCTAGATCCTTCTAGCGTTATCAAAGTTTCGGTCGGGGCGTAGCTCAGCCTGGTAGAGTACTGCGTTCGGGACGCAGGAGTCGGAGGTTCGAATCCTCTCGCCCCGACCACTGAATATCAAGAAGAATCAATAGGTTGAGGTTCTTCCTGCGGTCAATTGGCGCAAATCAGACCCCGGTTTGCGCCAATCCTGCGCCAAATTCCAGCGTTGTTTTGTGGCAGACCATCCGAAATACGTCGGATGTGGGACGAGGCCGAGCAGGCACGCCTGCACATCGACGCGAGTTTGTCGGTGTCGATCGTGCGCGACTATGCAGGGGCGGCCCAGGTCAC
>JBBRXI010000110.1:0-7388 GCA_038248575.1 Burkholderiales bacterium
GGCCGTAGCAGTATTGCATCGTATTACGAGATTCGCGTCCAAGCAGACGCCAGACTGTACGCGACCGGTACGGCGAAAATCGTGTGGACCGACGTGGCGAGCGGAAAATCGGTGCCTATTCCGGACGATTTGCGCGCGCAGCTCGAGCGCCAAGACGCCTGAGCGCCGGCACGGAACCCATCGACCTCGGCGTAACGTTATGCTTGCCTTTTGTCTGGTGCTGTATAAAAATACAGTATCACACCCGGGGCGGGACAATGGCCAAGCTGACATCGCGACAACAGGAAATCCTCGACTTCATTCGCAGCACGCTCGAAGTGCTCGGCGCACCGCCGACCCGCGCCGAGATTGCCAACGCCTTCGGCTTTGCTTCGCACAACGCCGCCGAGGAGCATCTCAAAGCGCTTGCCAGGAAGGGCGTCATCGTTCTCGAACCCGGTTCGGCGCGCGGCATCCGGCTAGTCGAGCAACTGGGCCTGCCGCTGATCGGTAGCGTCGCCGCCGGCAGCCCGATCATGGCCGTTGAAAACATGCAAGGGCGTTACGCGCTCGACGCCAATCTCTTTAAGCCGCGCGCCGACTTCCTGCTACGCGTTCGTGGCCTGTCGATGATAAATGCCGGAATCCTCGACGGCGACCTGCTCGCCGTGCATCGCAGCAGCGACGCGCGTAACGGCCAGATCGTCGTTGCCCGGCTCGACGACGAGGTTACCGTCAAGCGTTTCCGTCAGCACGGGGCGATCGTCGAACTGATCGCCGAGAATCCCGATTTCGCACCCATCATTGTTGACACCCGCGAGCAGGCGCTAGCCATCGAAGGCATCGCCGTCGGACTGATCCGCGGCGGCGAAGCCATGTAGCGGTCTGGCAGACTGTCGGAGTCAAACCGAGTCGGCGGAAAAAATTGGGGCGGCAGTTTATCTTGGCCCGTATTCCTGCGCGAACAGAACGACTTTTGTGCGACAAATTGCTTGAAATCCGTGCACAACCGCGCTCGCCTCGCGCATTTTTATTGGTGCGGCGAGATTATGTTTGAATGTTTGAATGTTTGAATTCGTCACCCCGCCGAAGGCCGGGGCCCAGGTGAGAAACCTATGCCCTTCCTGGATTCCGGGCTCTGCACTTACTTCGGTCGCTTTCGCCGGAATGACGGTCAGATCATACTTCTTGTCGCCGGATCAATAGTTACGGCATAACCAAGAACTTAGCCGTCACTGACCTTCGTTTTCGCTTCGGCCCACTAAAACTGACAGGCTGTTAGGGCTGGTCCTTCGGTGAGTACTGCCGGAGCAGCGCAGTCGTTTGCGGATGCCGGTTCTGTATGGCGTAGGACAGCGGGGTTTTTCCTTCGGCGTCCCTGCTCAGCGGATCGGCGCCGCGCTCGATGAGAAATTTGCTCAGTTTCGGCTGACCGGTTGCCGCCGAATAGTGCAGCGCGGTCTGGCCGACGTCGGATTTAGCCTTGATGTCGGCATTCTTGTCGAGCAGCAGTTCGACCAGCTGCCGGCCACCCGATATCACCGCGGCATGGAGCGGCGTCATTCCGATCCGGTCTTTGGCGTTGATGTCAGCGCCGCGGGCGATCAGCAGTTCGCTGGTCCGCGGACGGCCGTAGAAGGCGGCAAGGTGCAGCGGCGTCATGCCGAGCACATCACGCGCATTGATATCGGCGCCGGCGTCGAGCAGCGCCTTGATTTCGGTGAGATCGCCGGCGATCGCCGCTTTAGCCAAAGGCGATTCGGCGACCGGCGGCGCTTCGACTTTTACCTCGGAACCATTGACCTCGGCTGTCTTGTCGCATCCGGCGATGCTCAGCGCAAGCGCCGCGACGGTCAGCGCAGCGGTCAGGCGACAGGCCTGCGCGATCTGCGCTGCGCGTTGTGCGATGTGGCCGATGATCGGGCGTCGATTCATGGATGTTGGCGTGACACGGGTCGGTGATTAAGTCGCCAATCATAAACTATTGCGACGAAAATGGCGGCAGCAAGCTGAGCGCCGCTTCTGTGCGCTGGCGCAATGGAGCGCGCCGCTCGGACGGCGTCAGGCGAGAGGGGCTCCCGAATGCCGGACGCCCGTTGTGACCGGGATAATCTTCATCTGTCGGTACTGCTGTGCCTCGGCGCGGGGCGCCGGTTGCTGCTTTCCCCTTTTAGCGCCCGCGCTTTTTCGGCTACAATTCGCATTTCCCGCTGCAGAACTTCCTATGACCAAATACGTCTTCGTCACCGGCGGTGTGGTGTCCTCGCTCGGCAAGGGCATCGCTGCCGCATCCTTGGGTGCGATTCTCGAATCCCGCGGCATCAGGATCACCCATATCAAGCTTGACCCGTACATCAACGTCGATCCGGGGACGATGAGTCCGTTCCAGCACGGCGAGGTGTTCGTCACTGAAGACGGCGCCGAGACCGACCTCGACCTCGGGCACTACGAGCGCTTCACGAGCGCCAAGATGGGCAAGCGCAACAACTTCACCACCGGGCAGATTTACGAGACGGTGATCAAGCGCGAGCGGCGCGGCGAGTATCTCGGCAAGACGGTTCAGGTCATCCCGCACATCACCGACGAGATCAAGGCGCACATTCAGCGCGGCGCCGAAGGCGCCGACGTGGCGATCGTCGAAGTCGGCGGCACGGTCGGCGACATCGAGTCTCTGCCCTTCCTCGAAGCGATCCGCCAGATGGGCTTGCAGACCGGGCGCGGCAACGCCTGTTTCATTCATCTCACGCTGCTGCCCTATATTCCGACGGCCGGCGAACTCAAAACAAAGCCGACGCAGCACTCGGTCAAGGAATTGCGCGAGATCGGTATCCAGCCGGACGTGCTTTTGTGCCGCGCCGACCGCCATGTCCCGGACGACGAGAAGGCGAAGATCGCGCTGTTCTGCAATGTGCAGCGCGAAGCAGTCATCGAGTGCCTTGACTCGGACTCGATCTACAAGATCCCGGCGATGCTGCACGATCAGATGCTCGACGAGATCGTCTGCCACAAGCTCAATATCCTGGCGCGCGCTGCCGATCTCACGCTGTGGAAAAATCTCGTCCATTCGCTCGAGCACCCGGAGCACGCGGTGAATGTCGCCTTTGTCGGCAAGTACGTCGATCTGACCGAATCATACAAGTCGCTGACCGAAGCGATGGTGCACGCGGGTATCTATACGCGCAGCAAGGTAAAAGTCCATTACATCGACTCCGAGGAAATCGAGAGCAAAGGCTGCGCAGTGCTCGAGGGCATGGACGCGATCCTCGTTCCGGGTGGTTTCGGACGACGTGGCACCGAAGGCAAGATCGCAGCAATCCGCTATGCACGCGAGAACAAGGTTCCCTACCTCGGCATTTGTCTAGGCATGCAACTGGCCGTCGTCGAGTTTGCCCGTAATGTTGCCGGTATGACGGAGGCACACAGTACCGAGTTCGAAAAGGCCTCGCCTTTCCCGGTGATCGGCCTGATCACCGAATGGCAGGACGCCTCGGGCAAGCTCGAGAAACGCGACGAGAACTCGGATCTTGGCGGTACCATGCGTCTCGGTGGCCAACTGTGCCATCTCGGTGACGGCACCCTGGTTCGCGAAATCTACGGTAAAGCGGAGATCGTCGAGCGTCACCGCCATCGCTACGAAGTGAACAATACCCTGCTTGGCGAACTTGAGGCCAAGGGCCTCATCGTCGCCGGACGGGCGCCCGGAACCGACCTCTGCGAGATGGTCGAACTGCCCAAGGCGGGGCCGAACGCGCATCCGTGGTTTGTCGGCTGTCAGTTCCATCCGGAGTTCACCTCGTCGCCGCGTACCGGGCATCCGTTGTTTAGCTCCTTCGTTCGTGCGGCAATCGCGCATCAGGCCGGTGAATGAAGCTGTGCGGCTTTGACGTCGGGCTCGAGCACCGCTTTTTCCTGATTGCCGGGCCGTGCACGGCCGAATCGCTGGCGCTCTGCCTTGAAGTCGCCGGGCAGATGAAGGAGATCTGCGCGCGGCTCGCCATCCCTTACATTTTCAAGGCCTCTTACGACAAGGCCAACCGCAGTTCAGGCCAATCCGAACGTGGCCCCGGGCGGGACGCCGGCCTGCGCATGCTGGCCGAAGTGCGCCGCCAGATCGGCGTGCCGGTGCTCACCGACGTCCACACCGAGGACGATATCGCGGCGGTCGCCGAGGTCGTCGATGTCCTGCAGACGCCCGCTTTCCTCTGTCGACAAACCGATTTCATCCACGCCGTCGCCCGCTGCGGCAAGCCGGTAAATATCAAAAAAGGGCAATTTCTGGCGCCCGGCGACATGAAGCACGTTGTTGCCAAAGCGCGGGAATCGAACGGCGGTTCGGACACGATCATGGTCTGCGAGCGCGGCGCGTCGTTTGGTTACAACAACCTCGTCTCTGATATGCGCAGCCTGGCGATCATGCGCGAGACAGGCTGTCCGGTCGTTTTTGACGCGACGCATTCGGTGCAGTTGCCGGGCGGGCAGGGCAGCGTCTCGGGCGGCCAGCGTGAATTCGTCCCGGTGCTGGCGCGCGCGGCGCTGGCGAGCGGCGTCGCCGGGCTCTTCATGGAGACGCATCCACGCCCCGATCAAGCGTTTTCCGACGGCCCGAACAGTTGGCCCTTGCAGCGCATGGAAAGCCTGCTCAAGACGCTGGTGGCGGTCGATGCGGTTGTCAAGGCGGCGGGCTTCGAGGAACAAAGTCAATGCCGGCGTTCCTGCTGATCGAGGCGCGCGTCGGCGATCGTAAACGCTCCGATGCTTACCTGACGATGGTCGAACAGGCGATTGGCCGCTACGACGGACGGCTACTTACGACTGGCGGTGAAATCGAAGTGCTCGAGGGCTCGTGGTCGGCGCCAGAGCAACTGCTTATCGTCGCCTTTGACTCGGCCGCACAGGCCAAGACGTTCTATAATTCCCCTGAATACAGCACTGCGCGTGCCGTGCGGGAAGACGCGGCGATCATGAATACGCTGGTCGTCGACGGTTTGCCACTTTGATAAAGGAAAAAATATGAGTTCTGTTGTCGATGTCATCGCGCGCGAAATCCTCGATTCCCGTGGCAACCCGACGGTCGAATGCGACGTGTTGCTCGAGTCGGGCGTCATGGGCCGCGCTGCTGTGCCGTCTGGCGCGTCGACCGGCTCACGTGAAGCCATCGAATTGCGCGACGGTGACGTCACGCGTTACCTCGGCAAGGGTGTCACGCAGGCGGTTGAGCACGTTAACACGGAGATTGCCGAAGCGATCATCGGCCTTGACGCGCAGGAACAGGCTTTCATCGATCAAACGCTGATTCAGCTTGATGCCACCGAGAACAAATCGCGTCTCGGGGCGAACGCCATGCTCGCCGTTTCGATGGCGGTCGCCAAAGCCGCCGCCGAGGAGTCGGGCCTGCCGCTCTATCGCTATTTCGGCGGATCCGGTCCGATGCAGATGCCGGTGCCGATGATGAACATCATCAACGGCGGCGAGCACGCCAACAACAGTCTTGACTTCCAGGAATTCATGATCCTGCCGGTCAGTCAGAACTCGTTCCGCGAGGCCTTGCGTTGCGGCGCCGAGGTCTTCCACGCGCTCAAGAAATTGCTCGACAAGAAGGGGTTTTCGACGGCGGTCGGCGACGAGGGCGGTTTTGCGCCCAATCTCGGCAGCCACGCCGAAGGCCTGCAACTCGTCGTCCAGGCGATCGAGGCGGCTGGATATTTTCCCGGCGAGGACGTGCTTATCGGCCTCGATTGCGCGGCCTCCGAGTTCTACCGCGACGGCAAATACCACCTTGCCGGCGAAGGCCTGCAACTGACTTCGGCACAACTCGTCGATTACCTCGCCAATCTGGCCGACACCTTCCCGATCATTTCGATCGAGGACGGCATGGCCGAAGGCGACTGGGACGGCTGGAAGCTCTTGACCGAGCGTCTCGGAAAGAGCGTGCAGATCGTCGGGGACGACGTTTTCGTCACCAACACCCGGATCTTCAAGGAAGGCATCCGCCAGGGGATCGCCAACTCGATCCTGATCAAAATCAACCAGATCGGCACGCTGTCCGAGACCTTCGCCGCGATTGAAATGGCCAAACGCGCCGGCTACACGGCGATCATCTCGCACCGCTCGGGCGAGACCGAAGACACGACCATCGCCGATATAGCGGTCGGCATGAACGCGCTGCAAATCAAGACCGGCTCCTTGTCGCGTTCGGACCGCGTCGCCAAGTACAACCAGCTGCTGCGCATCGAGGAAGACCTCGGCGATACGGCCGCTTACCCCGGGCGCGAAGCGTTCTACAATCTTCGCTAAACAAGGAGCAAGGCGTGGGATGGCGGGAGTAAAGCGGGGGAGCGGCCCTTGCTTCTGCTCTTTCACCCCTCACATCTCACACCTCACTCCCGCCTCTAGACTGAACCCATGCGCTGGCTTTCCGCCGCACTGTTCGCCCTGCTCCTTCTCCTGCAATATCCACTGTGGCTCGGCAAGGGCGGCTGGCTACGCGTCTGGGAAGCCGACCAGCAATTGCAACAGCAAAAAGACGGGTCCAAAAAGCTTGAGGTGCGTAACGCCGGGCTGGACGCTGAAGTGCGCGACCTCAAGCAGGGCTACGAGGCGATCGAGGAGCGGGCGCGCTTCGAATTGGGAATGATCAGGAACGACGAGGTCTTCGTCCAGATACCCGAAAAACCGGCTGCCGATACGCCCGTCGCTAACCGGAACGGGCCGGCGCCGGTGACGCGCAGATAGCGTGCCGTCCGCTCCCGGACGAGCTTGGTGCCCGCTTCAGTCGACCAGTTCAATCTGCCCGGTGACACTCGCGCTGATCTGCGATTCGCCGGCTTCGACGGGCATCGGCATGGCCTCGGCGCCGACGCTCATGGCGGCGCTGCGCATCATCGGCTGGACGATGCCGCCGCTCGTATTCACGACGATCTGCTTGATCCGATAGCCTTTGCCAAGGGCGTCGGCGACGATCTTGGCGCGTGCCTGGAAGGCCTTGAGCGCGTCGAGCATCGCGGCGTTCTCGGCGAGCTTGCGTGTTTCCGGCGAAGGCTGCAGTCTCAACTCGGCGACGCCGAGTGAGCCTTGCAGTTTGCCGAGCAAGTCGGAGACTGCTTCGCTGTCTTTCGACTCGATGACGAGTTGCGAGCGCATCCGCCACGACTCGATCTTGCCGTCTCTGGTGTAATTCGGGTAGGAACTTGTCGCGCCGCTTTGCGTGCTGACGGTGGTGTAGGGTTTGGCTGTCCGGAGCGCCTGGGCGATCAGGCCGTTGACCTGTCTGGCGAGTTCGCCGGGCGTACGCCCGGTGGCTTCGGCAAACACCGTGGCGCGTAATAAATCGTTGGCTGCCGGGCGGCTCGCTTCGGCCGCCAAATCAACCGTCGTTGGCATCGAAATTGCTGGAGTGGCGAACGGCAATA
>JBBRXI010000111.1:0-7354 GCA_038248575.1 Burkholderiales bacterium
AAATATCTCGGCGGCGTTCCGGCCGATTCGCGCAAGGCCAAGGGCGCGCCCGCGTTTCGCGACAACTACGTGACGCCGGACAACCTGCAAAAGATAGCCCAGCTTGGCAAGATCGCTGAGCGGCGAGGTCAGTCGCTGGCACAAATGGCGCTCGCCTGGGTGCTGCGCCATCCGCAGGTCACCTCGGCGCTGATCGGCGCGAGCAAAATCAGCCAACTCGACGAAAACGTCGCAGCGCTCGCCAACTTAAGCTTTAGCGCCGACGAACTTGCCGAAATCGACGTCTGGGCGACCGACGCCGACCTCAACATCTGGGTCGCGTCGAGCACGGCGGGCTAGGCCCGCGTTGCCAACGTTTTTATTTCTCAAGAACAGGACATCACAATGACTGAAAGAAACCTCGCTGGAAAAGTCGCTTGGGTCACCGGGTCGAGCCGCGGAATCGGCCGTGAGATCGCCGCCCATCTGGCGCGCTGCGGCGCCAGAGTGGTCCTGCACGGATCGACGGCCGCCCCGGCGCGGATTCTCGGGGACGGTGACGATCTGGCAACGATCGCCGGCGAAATCGCCGCGGCGAGCGGCGTCGATACGATGGTCGTGTGCGGCGACCTGACCAAGCCGGACGTTGTCAAGGCACTCGTCGGCGAGATCCGCGCACGCTTCGGCCGCATCGACATCCTGGTCAACAACGCCGGCGGCGACATTGGCACCAAGGGCGTCGACGCGCCAAAGGCGGGCAAGCCGGAGCACAACGACGCGGTTTTCATCGGCAACGACGATCTGCAGATCATCCTCAACCGCAACCTGATGACCTGCATCTACGCCTGCCAGGCGGTCGTCCCGGAGATGATCGAGCGCAAGCAGGGCTGGGTCGTCAATATCGGCAGCATCGCCGGCCTCGTCGGGATTCCCGAATCGGCGATCTACGCCACGGCCAAGGCTGCGGTGCATGAATATACGCGTTGTCTTGCCGCCATGCTGCGTCCGCACGGCGTGTATGCCAACGTCGTCGCGCCCGGCGATACGGTGACCGAGCGCTTCAAGGCAAGCCGGCCGATCGAGGAAAACCGCCTGTCGACGACCGGCTCGCTCGAGCGATACGGCTGGCCGATCGAGATCACCAAGGCCGTCGAATTCCTCGCCTCCGATGCCGCGTCCTACGTCACCGGCCAGGTCATCCGCGTCGATGGCGGCAAGCAGCTCTTCGCGGCCTGAGCAAGAGGATTGGCGCAACGGTACAAGGCAAAGCAAAGCGCTTTGCCGGCCAGAACGAAAGCCGTCCGAGAAACAAAAAGCCCAGCGCGACCGCTGGGCTTTTAATTAGCGCGACCGCTCGAGCGGCTTACACCCTCGGCTCACCGCGATCGTTTACGGTGATCGTCGCACCGGGCGGCCTGGTCATCTGCATGTAGTGCTCTGCACCGCGGAAACGGTAGGTCACATCCCAGAAATCGGCGCGTGCCTGGCGCGGGACGTTTTCGCAACGGCGGACATCGCGCGTCGCCGCAGGCGCTCCGCCGCTATTGCGACCGATGCTTCCACCGAACACGGCTCCGGCTACAGCGCCACCGGCGGTGGCTAGATCCTGACCGCGTCCGCCGCCGACCTGATGGCCGAGAATGCCGCCGATGACCGCTCCGGCGATCGTCCCCGGAAGGCTGTTATCGCGTTGTTCGGCAACGACTTGCTCCTGCTCGACCCAGCAGCGTTGTTCAGGCGGGCCAACGACGGCGCGAACTGAAACAACTTCTGCTTCGTACAGCCGCTCGTTGCGACCCTTGCGGAAATCGCGGTTGGCAAACGGTTCGGGAGCGTACTGGTTGTCTTCGATGTGCTTATCGCGTTTCACCATGCGCACCGATGAAACGCGATCGTTCAATCCCATTGCCGCGAGCGTCGGGTAGCGACCCGGGCGCAGGACAACGCAGCGCCCATTGAAACGCGCGTCTTCGCAGACTTCCCAGCGGTCGCGCATGACGATGGCCGATGAGGCGCGGTCATTGAAGCCATAGCGCTCGAAATTGCCGACCCGCTTTTGCGTGGTGAACGACCGCCCTTCAAAACCGCGACCCTCGTAAAAAGTGACCTGCGCGACCGCTTGTGTGGCGATAAGCAATCCAGCCATAAGGAATGCGTTCTTGACGCGTCTGTTCATTGTTGTTGTCTCCGGAAAATGTTGCGCGCGACTCAGTGCCGACCGCCTTCGGGCGATCGAGACGTTACGCAAACAAGGGCCTCACTATGGCGAGCCCTTGGCCGGGAATCCGTGCGCAACCGAACCAAGCAATGGAGCGAGCCCGGAAATTCGAGAGCGCCGGAACCTTTCGCTCGCCCCCCGCCGGCGCGTGCACGGACGGTCGCTTACAGGACAACTCGCCGCACGGAGCGGCCCATGCGGCTGCTTGCCGTTCTCGGAGCACACGACGAACCATATCGCGGCTGATCACAGGCAGCGCAGTTCCAGTTGGGCGACCGAGAACTCGTTTGGGAAATTCTGGATCGCAGACAGCACCTGATCGGTCTTATTGATCCGGCGATAACCGTCATCAATCGTTCGCAGTGTTTCGTCAAGCGCCGCTCGGTCGCTCGCAAATGCATCATCTCAAGCGTCGAGTTTCCGTATTCTTCGACCACTTCCAGTATCCAGCCACCTTCGCCGTTGTCGTCGATATCGATGCGATTTGTTCTCCCATCCCGCGTCATGGATTGCGCGAGTGGTGAGATGCGCGGGCTTGGTCGAATTCAGCGCTGTTTACCGCCCTACGCTTCGCGTTTGGCAGGAACAAAGGGAATCAGCCCTTTCTCAAAGGCCATCCGCTGCACTTCGATGGGCATTCCGCGAATGTCGACCATGAAGCCGTTGACCTGCAACAGCCACACCATCGGGTTGTCCGCGAGTCGACTGGGCAAGGTCCATTCGGGTGACATCGGACCCATTTTCAGCATGTCACGGATTTCCTTGGATTTGTTCTGCCCGGTGCTCTCGCCGATACCAAAAAATGTGTAAATTACCTTTGGCTTGCAGTAGGGAGTTTGCGAAGAGTCGTCCAGAAAGTTGATCCGCCCGACCGCGTGGATCGCCGCGGCGGCCCAGACATTCTCCTTGCCTCGCAACAAGGGCGAAGGCCGCTTTCTGGCCAATGCGCCGACGGCATGATGGATCATCTGCCGGTATTCCTCGTTGAGGTGCTGTGTGCAGAACGTATCGATCAGCGCCGTGATGGCCGCAAATTTATCGACCATCGTTTTGGGGATTTTTTCAGGTAGTGACATGATGGGTCCTTAGAGCAGCAGGTAGCCGAGAACGAGTTCGGTGATGTGCGACAGGCGCTCGGTTTCGGCTTTCGGCTGGCGCAGGTCGCGGCCGAAGATGGCCGACAGCGTGTGCTGGTTCGAGAGGTAGAAGTAGGCCAGCGCGGCGATCGAGATATAGAGCTGGACGGGATCGACACCTGAGCGGAAAAGACGCGCCGAGCGCCCGTGTTCGAGCACCGTATCGAGCGCTTGCAGGAGCGGTGAATTCATTTCGAGAATATTGGCCGATTTCTTCAGGTGCGCGGCCTTGTGCAGATTCTCGCTACCCAGCAGCGAGAGGAACTCGGGGTGCGCGATGTAGTAGTTCCAGGTGAAGGCGACGAGCTTGCGGATCGCTTCGATCGGGTCGATTTCACCGAGATGCAACTCGCCCTCGGCACTGCGGATGTCTTCGTAGGCGCGCTCGAGCACGGCCTGAAAGAGGTCGTCCTTGTTGCCGAAATAATAGTAGAGCAGGCGCTTGTTGAGTCCGGCGCGCGCGGCGATGGCGTCGATGCGCGCGCCGCCGATGCCGAATTCGGCAAACTCCTGCGTCGCCGCGGCGATGATCGCCTGGCGCGTGCGCTCGGGGTTGCGACCGCTGCGCTCGGCAATCGGCGTCTTTTTGCCCGGCTTGGCCGCCGGGTTCGGCTTTTTGTCGACGGCCATCGGCTCAGGAATCGTCGGCGCCAAGATACGCCTTGCGGATCGCCGGGTTGGAAAGGAGCTCGTCGCCCTTGCCCTCAAGCACGATGACGCCGTTTTCAAGAACGTAGGCGTAGTCGCAAAGCGCCAGCGCTTTCTTGGCGTTCTGCTCGACGAGCAGGATCGTTTTGCCCTGCTCGTCGCGGATTTCGCGGATCAGCTCGAAAACCGCCTTGACGACGAGCGGGGCGAGGCCGAGCGAGGGTTCGTCGAGCAGCAGCAGGCCGGGGTCGGACATCAGGCCGCGCGCGATCGCCAGCATCTGCTGCTCGCCGCCGGAGAGCGTTCCGGCCTGTTGCGTGATGCGCTCGGCGAGGATCGGAAAGCGCGCGAGCATCGCGTCGCGCCGCTGGCTGACAAGCGCCTTGTCGGCGACGATGTAGGCGCCGGCCATGAGATTTTCTTCGATCGAGAAACCCGAGAAAATTTTTCGCCCTTCGGGGACATGCGCCATGCCTTGGCGAACGATGTCGCAGGCCTTTTCGGGCAGGCGTTTGCCGCGCAGCAGCACCGACCCCGACTTGGCCTTGACGATCCCCGACAAGGTGTTGAGCAGCGTCGTCTTGCCGGCGCCGTTGGCGCCGATGATGGCGACAATCGAGCCTTCCTCGACCTTGAGGTTCACGCCGCGCAAGGCCTCGACCGGGCCGTAGGAAACGTGCAAATCATCAACGATCAGATACGACACGGCTTAATCCTCTTCACCGATATACGCTTCGATGACTTCCGGATTGCGGCGCACCGTCTCCGGCTCGCCGCTCGCGAGAAGCTTGCCGAAGCTCAGAACATACAATTTGTGGCTCAGGTTCATGACGACTTCCATTCGGTGCTCGATGAAGACGATCGTGAAGTTGAAGCGTTCGTGCAGACGCAGGACGAGGTCGATGAAATCGCGCACCTCGCTCGGGTTGAGGCCGGCCGCCGGTTCGTCGAGCAGGATCACTTTCGGCTGCAGGGCGAGCGCGCGCGCTAGTTCAAGTTTGCGTTGCAGGCCGTAGGGTAGCGCCTCGGGCCGCGCCTCCTCGATCCCGGAAAGGCCGACGAGAGACAGATAGTCACGCGCTTTCTCGGCGGCTGCGCGGTCGGCGGCGCGTTTCTTCGGCAAGGCGAGGATCGCCGAGAGGAAGTCGTAAGGCGCGCTCGGGTCGGACGCAGTCATCACGTTCTCGATGACGTTGAGTCCCTTGAAGAGACGGATATTCTGGAAGGTGCGGCCGATTCCCTGGCGGGCGATCTCGTCCTGGCGCTTGCCCGAGAGCGTCACGCCGTCGAGAACGACGCTGCCGCGGTCGGGCACATAAACCCCGGTGACGAGGTTGAAGACCGTCGTCTTGCCGGCGCCATTCGGGCCGATGATACCGACGATTTCGCCGGGATTGGCGGTGAACGAGAATTCATCGACAGCGTGTACGCCGCCGAAGGCTTTCGAGATTCCGGAAACATCGAGTAAGCCGCTGCTCATGCCTGCGCTCCTTTGCCGGGCGTGCGTTGCTTCTCGTTGTTTTTCTTCTTCCACAGCCGGTTGATTTCCCAGTCGCCGAAAATTCCGTTCGGCCGGAAGTTGATGATGAGCAAAACGATGACGCAATAAATGATGATGCGCCAGGCGGAAGCGAAGCGCAGCATCTCGGGCAGGCTGGTGAGGATCGCCGCCGAGACGAGCGCGCCGGTCAGGCTGTTGATGCCGCCGACGAAAACGATGATCAGCCACTCGGCCGATATCGTCCAGTTGAAGTAGCCCGGTTCGAGGTACTGCGCGTAGAAAGCGTACAGCACACCGGCGTAACCGGTGATCGCGCTGGCGAAAAGAAAGGTGACGAGCTTCAGGCGATTGACGTCGATGCCCATCGAGCGCGCGGCGAGTTCGTCGGTGCGCAGGGCAAGACACTGGCGGCCGTATTTCGAATTCTTGTAGCAGGCGACGACGAAGATGCAGCAGGCGACGCTAATGGCGACGAGCGGCAGGTCGACGCGCTTGGGGATGCCGACCAGGCCTTCGGCACCGCCGGTGAGCTGCGCCGAGTTGTTGAGCACCGAAATGATCGCTTCGCCGAAGCCAAAGGTGACGAGCGAAATATAGTCGCGACGCAGGCGCACGGTCGGCAGGCCGACGAGCAGGCCGGAGAGCGTCGCGGCCGCGGCGCCGGCGAGCGCGGCGAACACGAACGGAACGTTGAATTTCAAGGCCAGCATCGCCGAGACGTAGCCGCCGACGGCCATGAACGCCGCCTGGCCAAAGGAAAACTGGCCGGTCAGTCCGGTGACCATATAGGTGCCCATGACGCCGATCATCGTGATACCGGTCAGGGTCAGGATCGAATAGATGTAGTCCATTGAGTTTTTCCGGTTCCTGAGCGGCGCTAGGCCTTTTCCTGGACGATCACGCCGGCGATGCCGCGCGGCCGAAGGAGCAGGAAAACCAGCATGATGACGAAGACGCAGGCCGGCATCCAGCCCGAACCGACGACGCCGATCAGCGCCACTTCGACGATGCCGAGCAAAAGCGCGCCGATCACCGCGCCGGTGATGCTGCCCAAGCCGCCGATCACCGAGGCGATGAAACCCTTGACGACGAGTTGGCCGAGTTGCGGATAGAGCGAGTAATTCATGCCGAGAAAAACGCCGCTGATGCCGCCGAGTGCGCCCGACATCGCGAACGTCGCCATGACGACGCGATTGGCGTCGATACCCATCAGGCTTGCCGTGTTGACGTCGAAGGACACCGTGCGCACGCCGAGCCCGAGCTTGCTGCGGTAGAGGACGAAGAGCAGGACGATCAGCGCGCAGCTCGAGAAAAGCAGGGTGACGACGTCGGCGACCGAAAAGGTCGTGCCGAAGAGCGTGATGTTGTTCGCCGAGAAGAACATCGGGTACGAGTAGAAATTGCTCGAGGCGAAGATGGTGACGATGTTCTCGAGCAGGATGCCGAGCGTAATCGACGAAATAAAGTAGTAGATCACTGGCGCGTTGTTGCGCCGCAGGCGGCGAAAGCCGACGCGCTCTATGGCGACGGCGGTAATCGCGCCGACTGCTGCCGCCGTCGACACGATGGCAATGAACATCAAACTGCCGCTGACCTTGCCGTCGAAAAACTTGATGTAAGCGAAGTAACCCGCGTACGCCGTAAACGACATGACGCCGCCATGCGAGAAATTCGAGAACTTGAGGATGTTGAAGACCAGCGCGAAGCCGACGGCGATCAGCGAATAAACCGCTCCGAGCGACAAGCCGAAGAAAATGTTTTGCAGCATGGTCTTCCCTTTATGAAAGGGGCGCGGCCCTCGATCGGGCGGCGCCCCTGTCCTGCTGGTTCGCTTATTGATCCGGCCAGATTATGGTTTGAATTCGTCACCCC
>JBBRXI010000112.1:0-7344 GCA_038248575.1 Burkholderiales bacterium
GTCGAGGCCGACGGCGACGAAGCGTTCGGGCAGTTCCTCGCGCCGGTCCCACCAGCCGAGCGAGGCAGTCAGCGCGTTGATGCGGTCGATGTCGATGCCGAGCGCGCGGCCGGCGTCGCGCAGCGCCGAACGCGTACGGTAGCAGATCACCGTTGCCGTCAGCGCTGCGCGTTCGCGCCCGTATTTGGCGTAAATATACTGAATGACCTCTTCGCGCCGCTGGTGCTCGAAGTCGACGTCGATGTCGGGCGGCTCGTTGCGTTCGCGCGAGATGAAGCGCTCGAAGAGCATGTCCGACTGATCGGGGTCAACCTCGGTAATGTGGAGCGCGTAGCAGACCGCCGAATTGGCCGCCGAACCGCGGCCCTGGCAGAGGATGCCCTGCTGGCGCGCGAATTTAACGATATCGTAGACGGTCAGAAAGTAGGCCTCATAACCCATTTCGCCGATCAACGCGAGTTCGTGCACGACCTGGCGGCGGACCTTTGGCGAAGCGCCGCCGCCCGGATAGCGCACGGCCAGCCCCTTGTCGACTTCGGCGGCAAGATAGCCAGCCGGGCTCTGGCCGGGCGGGACGACTTCCTCGGGGTACTCGTAGCGCAACTCATCGAGCGAAAAATTGCACAGCGCGGCGACGCGCAGCGTCTCGGCGAGGAATTCCGGCGGGTAGAGTCGCGCCAGTTGCCGGCGCGAGCGCAAATGCCGTTCGCCGTTGGCAAAGAGCGCGTGGCCGGCCTCGTCGACGGTGGTATTCATGCGCAGCGCGGTCAGCACGTCCTGCAACGGCCGCCGCCCGCGCTGGTGCATGTGCACGTCGCCGCAAGCGACGAGCGGCAGTCCGCTCGCCGCCGCCAAATCGTGCAACTGCGCCAGGCGCTGGCCATCGTCGGCCTGCAGGTGACGCTCGTAAGCGATCCAGCAGCGCTCGGGAAAAATGCGACCCAGCCACTCGCCGTCTGCGCGGCTGGCGCCTTTCGGTGTGATCCACAGCGCCAGGCAATCGGCAAGACCGTGCGCGAGGTCGCCACGGACAAGCGCATAAGCGCCTTTTTTAGCGCGTCGGCGGCCGAGCGTGATGAGCGCCGAGAGGTTGCCGTAACCGGCGCGGTTTTGCGCCAGCAAGACGAGCTTCAGCGCCGCTCCCGTTGTGCTGCTGAAAAGAATTTCGCTGCCGACGATGAGTTTCATTCCGGCGTCTTTCGCCGCCAGGTGCGCGCGCACGATCCCGGCCAGCGAACATTCGTCAGTGATTGCCAGCGCCGTGTAGCCGACCTCGTGCGCCCGCGCCACGAGTTCTTCGGCGTGCGAAGCGCCGCGTAGGAAACTGAAGTTCGAGACGCAGTGCAGTTCGGCGTAATCCGCGGCGTAACCAGCGGCGTAATCAGCGGCGTAATCAGGCCGGTCGGGCTTCATGCAAAAACGCCATGCAGATACCAGTGGGCCGGGCTGCGGCATTCCCGATAAATCCACAGCCAGCGGGCGTCGCTTGCCAGCGCGATGAAATAGTCGCGGCGCAGATCGCCCTGCTGCTCTCCGCCATCCCACCAGCCCGATTCGATGCGTTCCGGGCCGGCGAGAAGTTGCAGCGGGCCGCCGCGAAACGGCCGGCCATCGACTTCGCGCAGCGACTCGGGCGCGTCGAGCAACCACAGCGGACGGGCGAGCCCCTGGCCTGTTCCTGGCGCAGGTTGGCCGACCTTTGCCGATTTGTCGAAGGGACCCGTGCGGCGCGTTGCGCACTCGGGCCGGTGGTCGGCATGCGCAACGACACGATAGACCTGCTCTTCGCCAAGCCGGGCACAAAGACGTTCGAGCAGCGGAGCGATGGCCTCGTTGCCGCTGCTCGCGTCGTCAAAGAGCGTCTGGCTGCGGCCGGCGAGCGCGGCAACCGTCGTCGCCACGAGGGCCAGCGATTCGACCGGCGAATTGAGCGTCAAGGTGTTCAGCCGCTCGCGCAGGACGCGCTCGAAGCGCTCTTCATCGGCCGTCAACTCGGCAAATTCAAGGCTGAGCAGCGTTTCACCCTGGCGCTGGCGCAAGTGCAGAGCCATGGCGCGAACACCCGCTTGCCGGGCGCTGAGCCAGCCGGCGAGCGCCGCAGTCAGGCGCCGCGCGGCAAAGAGCAAGGCGCCGGCATTATCGACGGCGGCCGGCAGTTGCAGCACCAGGGCAAATTGTTCGGGGAAAACGAAAGCCGGTCGGGGGTCGGCGATTTCGCCGAACGCTCTGGCCATGAGTTGCAGCGCCGGAGCACCGATGCGCCGGGCAAGCGCCGCGCTCGGCAAACGGCGCACGCCGCCCAGCGTGCGCGCACCAAAGCGCGCCAGGGCCTGCGCCGCCTTGTCCGGCAGCACGCTGATCGGCAGGCCGGCGAGATGCCGGTGCAGGGACTCGGCGTCAAGGCAACACGCCGACTTTGCCGTCTGCGCCAGCCACTGCGCGCCGAGCGGCGTCGGCGCGACGGCGCATGTCAGCGAAAATCCCTGCTCGCGCACGCCCTTGGCGGCAGCGCGGACGATGTTACGCACCCCGCCAAAGAGGCGCAGACAGCTGCCGATCTCGAGCAGCAAGGTATCGGCCGTCAAGCTGATTTTAGGGGTCAGCCCGCCGGCCCAGCAGGCCAGTCGCTGCAGCGCCGCCGCTTCGCGCGCCGGTTCGCGCATCAAGAGGGCGATGGTCGGAGCGAGCATGCGCGCGGCTGCGACTCCGACGCCCTGGGTGACCCCGGCCTCACTTGCCGCCTGATCGGCGAGCAGAATGCGGCCGTGCTCGACGACGGCGCTAGGCGAAGGCAAGGGTGCGTTGGCTTCGAGCGCCAGATACGGCAGATGCAAAGCCAGCCACAGCGGGCCCGGAGTCATGGAATTCATGCGATTTATCGTTTTCGCACAGCGGTCGCTGCGGCTCGATGATCAGCGTGCGCGTGCACGGCGGTCCGCGCCGCTTGAGCAGATTGACGGCGAGACTGCCGCGCGCGGCGGCAGACAGTAATAGCCGCAGCCCGGCCGCCGACGACTCGCTCTGCGCACGCGCCGGGCGAAACAGGAAGGCGACGGTGTTGCTGCCCGCGGCAGCGACCTGCAGACGCCTGACCTGCGCGGCATCGACGCACGGCGCCCACAACAACAGGCTGCCCAGCGCGCCGCTCGCCAAGGCCTGTTCGGCGGCCCACAGCGCATCACGCGGACGGGCCGGAGCGACCACCGCGAGGCGCGTAAGGTCAACGCCGTGCGCCGCCCAAGCCGGGCCATTGACTCGATGCGGGGGCGCGATAAGTAGCGACCAGCGGCCTTCGCTACGCAGTCGGCCGAGGGCCGGCAAGACCAGCGAACACTCGCCGAGGCCACTGCCATCGACGAGAATTTCGGCGAGCGTTGCGCGCGGCCAGCCGCCGCCCGGCAGTTCGCCATCGAGCGGCGCAAAACCGCTCGCCAGCGTCGGCAGCGGCGAAGGCGCCAGACGATCGGCGCACCAGACGTCCGGCCGGGCGAGAATGTCAGCGAGCGAAAGTGCGGTTTTCATGGCCAGAACGGCTAAGAAAATCCTTACACCAGCCCGGCGCGAAGATCGGCGACCGGTGCCGGTGCATCGTCGGCCTGGCGAGATGGCGAGAGGACGATCGCTACGTCGCATTCAGGGCAGATGCGGTAGTGCGCTTGCGCGCTGAACGCCGCTTCAAACGTCAGCGGATCGATCGCTGCGTGGCAATGCGGGCAGATGATGCGGAGGGTCATGATGCTTCCTTTAGCGCTAGACTCACAGACTACTGTAATTATATACAGTATCTAGAGTCAAGCCCGCGAAAGGAAGTTCCGCACGCTGGCCGCGCCGCGCGGCTCGTTCGCTACGCGGCGGCACCGGGACTCACCGCGCGCAGCACCGTACGGCAAATCTTCGCGCGCCGCGGTGATGTGTGGGCCGCCGAATCAGGCCACGACCGGCGGGTCAGGATCGATTCGCGTTTTTAATCTCGCGCTGAGCTTCACGTACGACAAAAAAAGCCCGAGAACTTCGCTCGGGCTTTTTATGGGCTGGCCGATCGATCGATCAGCTATTGCCCGGCGTCTCGATCGGGCGCTTGGGACGCCGATGCTGACGCTTGGGCGGGCGTCCATCGACGCGCTGCTCTTGCGGCCGCGCGTCAGCCCGGATATCCGGGCGCAAATCGGGCCGCAAATCGGGCCGCAAATCGGGCCGCGAATTTTTGGCGCCTTGGCTGCGCTCAGGACGCCGGCCCTGGTTGACGAAGCCCTGACGTCCGTCGGGCGAGCGGTCGGCTGGCCCGACTTCACGGTTGCCGGGTGCCGTACGGATTTCGAGTTCGTTGAGCTCGTCCCATTGTTCATCGGTGCGATCCCGCTCGGGGATGGCCTGAAGTTCGCGGATCCGTCGACGCGGATCAAGTACTTGAGGTTCATTCATTTCGCTATTATGAACCACAGAGCCAGCTGCGTTCAACACCGACAATAAATCAAACGCGCCGACGCAGCAACGCGCTGCGCTTTCCGCCCTATAATTGCCGCTTTTTTCCGAGTCTGCCCGATGTGGTTCCGTAATCTCCAGATTTACCGCCTGCCCGTGAACTGGGCCGGTGACGCTAGCCAGCTTGAAGAACAACTGTCGGCGCTGACCCTGCAACCGTGCACCGCGAGCGCTGCACAGAGCATTGGCTGGGTACCACCCCGCCCCGGCGGTGCGCTCGTCCACGTCGTCGGCGGCCAGTATCTGCTGGCGCTCGGCGCCGAACAGAAACTGCTGCCGGCAACCGTCGTCAAGCAATTTGCCAACGACCGTGCGAAAGCCATCGAGGAAGCCGAAGGCCGGCGCGTCGGACGCAAGGAAATGCGCGAATTGCGTGAAGCGATGACCATCGAACTGTTGCCGCGCGCCTTCATTCGCAGCCGCACGACCTTTGGCTGGATCGACCCGGTCAATGGCTGGCTGGTGATCGACGCCGGTTCGCCGGCCAAGGCCGAAGAGTTTCTCGAGCATCTGCGCAAATCGGCGAGCGGACTGCCGGTGCGACTGCTCAAGGTCGAGCAGTCGCCGTCGGCAGCGATGACCGGCTGGGTGGCCGCCGGCGAAGCGCCGGCCGGTTTCACGCTCGACCAGGATCTCGATCTGCGCTCGGCTGAAAACGCCGCGGTGCGCTACGTCAAGCACACGCTCGAAGGCGAAGAAATCCGTCAGCATATCGCCAACGGCAAGGTGGTGACGCGCCTGGCGCTGACCTGGGGCGACCGCATTTCGTTTCTGCTCAATGAAAAACTCGAAATCAAGCGCCTCGATTTTCTCGACATTCTCAAGGAATCGGCCGACGGCCAGGCCGAAAACGAAGACGAGCGGTTCGACATCGATTTTGCGCTGATGACCGGCGAAGTCGTTCGCCTGCTCGCCGACCTGATCGCGGCGCTCGGTGGTGAGCAGCCGGCGAGCGTCTGAGCGCCGGCGGCGCCGCGTCATTCGATGACTGCGCAGCCTGCCGACGCAAGTCCGGCGGTGGCCGCTGCGCCGCCGCAAGCCGGCTGCGGCTGGTTTGTGTACCTCATCGAATGCACCGGCGGCAGTATCTACACCGGAATTGCCGTCGACGTCGCAGCGCGCTACGCCGCGCATACGAGCGGCAAGGGTGCGCGCTACACGCGTGCCCATCCGCCGCTGCGCTTGCTGGGCAGCCTCGCCTACCCCGACCGCTCGAGCGCGCTCAAGGCCGAATACCGGATCAAGCAGTTGAAGACGGCGGACAAACGGCGCTTGGCCGCCGAACTCGCGGCGGCGGCCAAGGCTCAAACGGCCTGATCGAACAGGCCCGGTTGCAGCGGCGCGAGGTTTTCGCGCTTGACCGTGAAGCGGACCGGCAAGCCCGAACGTCCGATCGCTTCGACGACCATGCGGTCGGCGCAGGTTTCAGCGACGACGCGAACGTTGTAACCGCCGCGTGCCAGCCGGCTGGCGCGGCCGATGTAGGTGGCAACGCTGCCGATCGGCGGCAGCCAGCGCGATTTCTTTCGGGTCATGGTTTTCGCCGGGGAGGTGTCGAAAGCAGAAGGCTACCCCGGAGACAGCGCCCAACGCCATACTGATCATGCATACAGTCGGCGGCGTGCGCTCTTGGACGCTGCGGCCGGCGGCAAGCCCGGAGCGCGGTTATAATGCGTGGTTTATTTCAGCGCGCGGAACAACCATGGAAGCCGAACAACTCAATATCATCGCCAACCGGCTCACGGACCTCGCCCAGCGAGCCGCCGAGCTGCGGAGGTATCTTTGACTACGATCACAAGTTTGATCAGTTAAAAGCCGTCGCGCGCGAGCTCGAAGACCCCAAGGTCTGGGACAAGGCCGAGCGCGCGCAGGAACTCTCACGCGAAAAAAAGAGCCTTGAAGACGTTGTGCTGACGCTCGACCGCGTCGGCGACGGCCTCAAGGACGCCGACGAGCTGTTCGCCATGGCGCGCGACGAGAACGACGACGATACGGCGGTCTCGGTTGCCACCGACATCGACGCCATCGAAAAACAGATCGCGACGCTCGAATTCCGCCGCATGTTCAACAACCCGGCCGACCCGCTCAACTGCTTCGTCGACATTCAGGCCGGCGCCGGCGGCACCGAGGCGCAGGACTGGGCGGCGATGCTGCTGCGCATGTACGTGAAATACGGCGAGCGCAAGGGCTACGCCGTCGACGTGCTCGAAGAGTCCGCAGGCGAGGTCGCCGGAATCAAGACGGCGACGATCAAGCTCTCCGGCGACTACTGCTTCGGCATGCTGCGTTCGGAAACAGGCATCCACCGCCTGGTGCGCAAATCGCCGTTCGACTCGAACGCGCGTCGGCACACGAGCTTCTGCTCGATCTTCGTGTACCCCGAAATCGACGACTCGTTCGAGATCGATATCAACCCGGCTGACTTGCGCGTCGACACCTACCGCGCTTCGGGCGCCGGCGGCCAGCACATCAACAAGACCGACTCGGCGGTGCGCATCACGCACGTCCCGTCGGGGATCGTTGTCCAGTGTCAGAACGACCGCTCGCAGCACCGCAACCGCGCCGAAGCGATGGCGATGTTGAAATCGCGCATGTACGAAGCGGAAATCAGGAAGCGCCAGGCCGAGCAGCAAAAGCTCGAAGACGCCAAGACCGACATCGGCTGGGGGCACCAGATCCGTTCCTATGTGCTCGACCAGTCGCGCATCAAGGATTTGCGTACCAACGTTGAAGTCGGTAACACGCAGGGCGTGCTCGATGGTGACCTCGATCAGTTCATCGAAGCCAGCCTGAAACACGGCGTTTGACGCCGAATCCATCAATTTTTCGATCATTCAATTGTGAGTTATCCCATGTCCGAAC
>JBBRXI010000113.1:0-7323 GCA_038248575.1 Burkholderiales bacterium
ACCCGACTTGCAAACGCCTTGAACGAGGGAACAGACATGGCACAGCAGCGCATCGGCATCATCATGAACGGCATCACCGGTCGCATGGGAATGAACCAGCACCTGATCCGCTCGATCGTCGCCATCCGTGCGCAGGGCGGCGTTGCGCTGGCGAACGGCGACCGCGCCATGCCCGACCCGATCCTGATCGGCCGCAACGCCGAGAAAATAGCCGAACTGGCGAAAAAATACGGCATCGCGCGCTCGAGCACCGACCTCGACGCGGCACTCGCCAACCCGGACGACACGATCTTCTTCGACGCGGCGACGACGCAGATGCGCCCGACGCTACTCGCCAAGGCGATCGCCGCCGGCAAGCACATCTATTGCGAAAAGCCCGTCGCGACCAACCTCAAGGAAGCGCTCGACATCTATGCGCTGGCCAGGAAAGCCGGAATCAAGCACGGCGTCGTCCAGGACAAGCTCTTCCTGCCGGGTTTGCAAAAGCTCAAGCTGCTCATCGATTCGGGCTTTTTCGGGCAGATTCTTTCGGTACGCGGCGAGTTCGGCTACTGGGTCTTCGAAGGCGACCTGCAGCCGGCTCAGCGCCCCTCGTGGAACTACCGCAGCGCCGACGGTGGTGGCATCATCCTCGACATGCTCTGCCACTGGCGCTATGTGCTCGACAACCTGTTCGGCGAAGTGAAAGCGCTTTCCTGCCTCGGTGCGACGCACATTCCCGAACGCTTCGACGAAGCCGGAAAGGCCTACCAGGCGACTGCCGACGACGCGGCCTACGCGACGTTCGAGCTCGAGGGCGGCGTCATTGCGCAAATCAACAGTTCGTGGACGACGCGCGTTCGCCGCGATGACCTCGTCACTTTCCACGTCGACGGCACGCACGGTTCGGCGGTCGCCGGACTCACCGATTGCCTGACGCAGGCGCGTGTCAATACGCCCAAGCCGGTGTGGAGCCCGGATACCAAACAGCCGATCGATTTCTTCGCTGGCTGGACCCCGGTCCCCGACACGCAGGTGCACGACAACGCGTTCAAGGTGCAGTGGGAGATGTATCTGCGCCACGTCGTCGAAGACGCGCCGTTTACATGGGATCTGCTCGAAGGCGCCAAGGGCGTTCAGCTCGTCGAATGCGCGCTCGAGTCGTGGAAAGAGCGGCGCTGGATCGATGTGCCGAAGCTCGCCGTCTGATCTTAGGAGCCGCTGATGCGCGATTTTTCAACGAGCCATGACGGGCTCTCGCTCAATACGGCGACGGTCAGGAAGCAGTGGCCACTCGATCGGATCATCGAAGAGTGCGCACGCCGCGAAATCCGCGCCATCGCGCCGTGGCGCGACCAGGTCGCCGCGCTCGGCATCGAGCGCGTCGCGGCGCTCCTGCGCGAAACCGGCATAGCCCTCTCGGGATACTGTCGTGGCGGCTTCTTTCCGGCCGCCGACGCCGCCGGTCTGCGCGCCGCACTGGCCGACAACCGGCGCGCGATCGACGAAGCGAAGCTTCTTGGTTCGCCGTGTCTGGTTCTCGTCGTCGGCTCATTGCCCGGCGCATTGAGCGGACCGCCGGCCTATTACGATATCGCGCGCGCGCGCGCCGAGGTGCGCGACGGCATCGCGGCGACGCTCGAATACGCAAAATCAGTCGGCATGCCGCTGGCCATCGAGCCGCTGCACCCGATGCAGGCCGCCGAGCGCGCGTGCATCAACACGCTCGAACAGGCGCTTGACCTGTGCGACGAACTTGACCCGCAGCGCAGCGGCGCGCTCGGCGTTGCCGTCGACCTCTATCACGTCTGGTGGGACCCGAAGCTTGCGGCGCAGCTGGTGCGTGCCGGCGCCGACCGGCTGCTGGCGTATCACGTCTGCGACTGGCTGTCGCCGACGCGCGACCTCTTGAACGACCGCGGCATGATGGGCGACGGGGTCATTGAACTGAAGAAATGCCGCGGCTGGATCGAAGCCGCGGGCTACCGCGGTTTTGCCGAAGTCGAGATTTTTTCCGAGCAGTGGTGGGCACAGCCCGGCGAACTCGTGCTCGACACCTGTATCGCGCGGCACAAATCGGTCGTCTGAGGCGCGCGCTGCGTATGGAGAAAGCAATGATTGAAAACCGGGTCGCCATCGTCACCGGCGCATCACGCGGCATCGGCAACGCGATCGCCGTAAAACTCGCCAGCGAAGGCTGCGCCATCGTCGCCGTCGGCACCTCGGAAGAGGGCAAGGTCGCCGCCAACCTTGACGCGATTCGCGCCTTCAACACACCTTTTGCTTACGTCCAGGCTGACGTGTCTACCGTCGCCGGGCGGCAGCGCATCGTCGATTGCGCGCTGGACCGCTTCGGCCGCATCGATATCCTCGTGAACAATGCCGGCGTCGCGCCGAAAACGCGAATGGACATCCTCGAGACGACCGAGGAGAGCATGGACCGCGTCCTCGGTATCAACTTGAAGTCGACTTTCTTCCTGTCGCAGAGCGTCGCCAACATCATGCGTCGCGAAGTCGGCGAGATCGCCGGAATCAGCCCGAAAATCGTCAACATGTCGTCGATTTCGGCCTACACCTCGTCGACCATGCGCGCCGAATACTGCATCTCGAAGGCGGCGATCAGCATGGTCACCCAGCTCTTTGCCGACCGCCTCGCCGACGAGGGCATCAACGTGTACGAAATTCGCCCGGGCATCATCAACACCGACATGACCTCGGTCGTCAAGGACAAGTACGACGCGCTGATCGCCGACGGACTGACCCCGATCAAACGCTGGGGACAGCCCGAGGACGTCGCCAACGCCGTCTCGGTCGTCTGCTCGGGAATGCTCAATTTCTCGACCGGCGAAGTCATCAACGTCGACGGCGGCTTCCACATCCGGCGGCTGTGAGCCGACGCCTTGGAAAGGCACAGCGCGGTTTATACATTTTCCTGAAGGGGCGACGATGACGACGCAAATTCCGCAGCACTTGCTTGACGAACTGACCGACGTGCGCCTGCCGCGCGATATCCGTGAAGGCGAAACTGGCGAAGTCATCGAGGTCAGCGGCGTCAAGATTCCGGTCTATCGCTGCGCGGCGGTCGTTCTCGGCAGCGGCGCCGCCGGTTTACGCGCCGCGGTCGAACTCAAGCGGCGTGGCGTCGATGTGCTGGTCGTGACGCGTAAACTCTTTTGGGGCACCTCGGCGTTTTCCGGGTCGGACAAGCAAACGCTGCACACGGCGTGCACCAAGCACCACGGTGACGATTTCACCAAAATGGCGCAGGCGCTCGGCGGCGGCGGCGCGATGGACGCCGACGTGGCCTACGTCGAGGCGGTCGGTTCGATCGACGCTCTGGGCGGTCTAAAATATCTCGGTCTGCCCTTGCCGCAGGATCGCTACGGCGCCGTGCTGCGCTACCAAACCGACCACGACGAATACGGCCGGGCGACGAGCTGCGGGCCGCGCACTTCGCGGCTGATGGTCAAGGTGCTGGCCGAGGAGGCGATCCGCCTCGGCATCCCCTTCCTCGACCATTCGACGGCGATGTCGCTCGTCAAAAGCGGGTCGGGCGCGGGCGAGAAAGCGACCGGCCTCGTCATCTTGAAGCGCGACGACCACCGCAACCCCTACGGACTGAGCGTCGTTCTCAGCCCCAACGTCGTCCTCGCCAGCGGCGGCCCGGGCGAGTTGTACCGCGACAGCGTCTACCCGAAGAACTGCTTCGGCTCGCTCGGCCTGGCCCTCGAAGCCGGGATCGAGCTCTCCAACCTGACCGAGCACCAGTTCGGCATCGGCACGCGGCGCACCGAGTTCCCGTGGAACCTCTCGGGCACCTACGTGCAGGTCATGCCGAACGTCTATTCGACCGACGCCGCCGACGGCTCGGGCGAGCAGCACAATTTTCTCGGCGACTACTATCGGACGACGCAGGAACTCGTCTCCAACGTTTTCCGCAAGGGCTATCAATGGCCTTTCCATGCCTCGCGCACGCTCGACTTCGCTTCGAGCCTCGTCGATCTCGCGATCTTTGACGAGACGCGCAAGGGGCGTACCGTCTGGCTCGATTTTTTGCGCAACCCGCAAGCGGTCCCCGGCGACCTGCCGTTCGACCTCGCTCGCCTTGACCCCGACGTGCGCGCCTATCTCGAGAACAACAACGCGCTGCTCGACACGCCGATCGCCCGGCTGCAGCGCATGAACCCGCTGGCCATCGAACTCTACAAGCAGTATCGGCGGGACATCACGCGCGAACCGTTGCAGTTCAACGTCAACCACCAGCACATGAACGGCGGCGTCGACGTCGACATTTTCGCGCGCAGCAGCCTCGAGGGCTGTTACGCGGTCGGCGAGATCGCCGGAACGCACGGCGTCACGCGGCCGGGTGGCGCGGCGCTCAACGCCGGCCAGGTTTTCGGCCAGCGCTGCGCAGCGCACGTGCAGGCGCGCCTCAAGCGGCTACCTCCAGGGGCCCAGATTCCGGGCGAATTACCCGGCGAGTTGACTGGCATACTCGCCGCGTCGCTCGGCTGGCTGGCGCGCAACATCGGTAATGCAGAAGGCATAAAACTTGACGCGCTCGGCGAAGAGATCCAGAACCGCATGAGCGATTGCGCGGGCTTTGTCTGCCGTACCAACGAGGTCGAACCGGCGCTCGCCGCGGCGCGCAAACTGAATGAGCGGATCGCCCGTGACGGCGTCTATATCGACGAGGACCGGCATATTTCGGACGGCGTGCTGCGCGTGCAGACGGCGCTTTTGTCGGAAGCGGTGCTCGCCGCGCTGGCCCACTACATCGCGCAGGGTGGCGGCAGCCGCGGCGCGCGCATGCTCTGCGCGCCGGGCGGAACGAAGGCGCCGCTGGCGCGTCTGGGCGCGCTTGACGGTTACCGTTTCCTCGCTGAAAACGAAGCGCAGCGCAGCGAGAAAATCCGCCTGCGCTACGACCCGCAGGCCGGAATGCAGATCAGCGAGCGGCCGCTACGGCCGATCGAGGACACCGGGAAAATCTATTTCGAGAAGAACTGGGGCGCATTCCTGACCGGTGAGATTTACCCCGAATAGTCGTGAACTGAGCTTTCCGAATAGGACCTCAGGCGCCGTGTCGCGCAGAGAATCTACAGGATTTCGCTGAGCATGCGCTCGACGCCGGTTTGCCAGTCGGGCAGGACGAATCCGAAGGCAGCACGCAGCTTGTCGGTCGCCAGGCGCGAGTTGTGCGGTCGGCGGGCGGGCGTCGGGTAGGCGGCCGTGGCGATCGCGGCAACCGCGTCGGGAGCGACGCGGATCGGCCGGCCGGTGCGGCGCGCCGCTTCGATGACGTATTGCGCGTAGCCGTGCCAGCTCGTCTCGCCGGCGGCGACAAGGTGATAGAGGCCGGCGAGTTCGCGCCGGGAGGCTACCGTGCGCACGGCCTGCGCGGTGACGTCGGCCAGGAGTTCGGCGCCGGTCGGCGCGCCGAACTGGTCGGCGATCACCTTGAGTTCTTCTCGCTCCTGCGCCAGGCGGAGCATGGTCTTGGCGAAGTTGCCGCCGCGCGCCGCATAGACCCAGCTGGTGCGGAAAATCAGGTGTTTGGCGCAGCGCGCGACGGCCTGCTCGCCGTCGCGCTTGGTCTGGCCATACACGCTGAGCGGGCCGGTGGCGTCGGTTTCCCGCCATGGCGAATCTCCGCTGCCGTCGAAGACGTAATCGGTCGAGTAGTGGATGAGCCAGGCGCCGAGCTTTTGCGCTTCGTCGGCGAGCACGCCGGGCGCCAGCGCGTTGATCGTGCGCGCGAGTTCGGGTTCGGCCTCGGCCTTATCGACGGCGGTATAGGCCGCGGCGTTGACGATCACGTCGGGCGCGACGCGGCGCAGCGTTTCGGCCAGGCCGGCGAGATTCGTGAAGTCGCCGCAGAGATTTTCGCTGTCGTGGTCGAGTGCGACGAGTTCACCGAGCGGCGCAAGGCTGCGCTGGAGTTCCCAGCCGACCTGCCCGCCCTTGCCAAAAAGCAGGATTTTCATGCGCTACGCCCGGCGTAGTTCGTCGCCAACCATTCGCGGTAGGCGCCCGACTGGACGTTGGCGATCCACCCTGGGTTGTCGAGGTACCAGAGCACCGTTTTTCGGATTGCCGTGGCGAAAGTCTCGGCCGGCCGCCAGCCGAGTTCGCGCTCGATCTTGGTCGCGTCGATCGCGTAGCGCCGGTCGTGGCCGGGCCGGTCGGCGACGGTGGTGATTTGTTCGACGTACGACTTGCCGTCGGCGCGCGGACGCAATTCGTCGAGCAGGCCGCAGACCGCGTGCACGATGTCGAGGTTCGGCTTCTCGTTCCAGCCGCCGATGGTGTAGGTCTCACCAATGCAGCCGTCGGCCAAAACACGCCGGATCGCAGCGCAGTGATCGCTCACATAGAGCCAGTCGCGTACCTGCATCCCGTCGCCGTAGATCGGCAGCGGTTTGCCGGCGAGCGCGTTGACGATCATCAGCGGAATCAGTTTTTCGGGGAACTGGTAGGGGCCATAGTTGTTCGAGCAGTTGGTGGTCAGCACCGGCGCGCCGTAGGTGTGGTGATAGGCGCGCACGAGATGGTCGGACGCGGCTTTCGACGCCGAGTACGGGCTGTTTGGCTGGTAGCGATTATCTTCGGTGAACGCCGGGTCGGTCGCGCTGAGCGAACCGTAGACTTCGTCGGTCGACACGTGCAGAAAACGGAAAGCGGCTTTTTCGCTGTCATTCAGCGTCGCGAAAAACGCGCGCACGCTCTCGAGCAGCGTGAAGGTGCCGACGATATTGGTCTGGATGAATTCGCCCGGTCCGTGGATCGAGCGGTCGACGTGGCTTTCGGCGGCGAAATTGACCAGCGCGCGCGGCCGGTGCTTGAGGAGTAGCGCGTCGACCAGCTTCTGGTCGCCGAAGTCGCCGGCGACGAAGGCGTAGCGCGGATCGCCAGAGAGCTGCGCGAGGTTCTCGAGGTTGCCGGCGTAGGTCAGCTTGTCGAGGTTGAGGACCGGTTCGTCGCTCTCGCGCAGCCAGTCGGTGATGAAGTTGGCGCCAATGAAGCCGGCGCCGCCGGTGACCAGGATCATGCTATTCCCTTTCCATGTTGTGCAAATGAGCGGCGGCAAATTCCGGCGACCCAATCTCTTATAATGCAGCCTTCTTGCCCGCCGCCATTCTACTCGCCGATGCGCATCCTGCTCGTCAAAACCTCGTCGCTCGGCGATGTCATCCATAACCTGCCGGTGGTCAGCGACCTGCGCCGCAGCTTTCCCGACGCGCGGATCGACTGGTGCGTCGAGGAGGCGTTTGCCGATATTCCGCGCCTGCATGCGGACGTCGCCGAGGTTATCCCGATCGCTGTCCGGCGCTGGCGAAAAGC
>JBBRXI010000114.1:0-7248 GCA_038248575.1 Burkholderiales bacterium
GAAAAACCGTCGCGACGTCGCCGGGCGACGCTGTCTCGCAGATGTGGCCGCTTTTCCTCAAGATCAACAACATTCAGCCCGATCAGGTGAAGATCGTCTCGGGTGACGGCCAGACCAAGCTCAATGCGGTGATGACCGGCCAAGCCGACCTGCTGCTCGGTTCGGTGATGGACCAGTCGGTCAAGTTGCAGGACGCGACGGGCAAGCCGGTCCACGCCATCCGCTTCGCCGATTCGGGGATCAACCAGATCAACTCGGGCATCGTCGCCAACAAGAATCTGCTGACCGAGAACCCGGATCTCGTCAGGCGCTTCATGCGCGCTTCGACGAAAGCTGCCGAAGCCGCCGAAAAGAGTCCTGAAGCGGCGGTCGACGCGATGCTCAAGGCCAATCCGAAGGTCGGTGTGCGCGAAACGCTGATCGTCGGCATGAAGCAAAGCGTCGCCCTCTACCACACCAAGGAAACCGCCAATCAACGCCCGTACCGCGTGACCATGAAGAACGTCGGCGACACGCTCGACCTGCTTGTCCAGTACGGCGGCATGGACCCGGCGACGCGCGGCAAACCCGAGGATTACGTCGACTTAAGCTTCCTGCCGGCCAACTGATCGCTTATTCCGAAGTTCATTGACTTCAACATCCACCGCAGAGACACAGAGGCACCGAGGATCGCAGAGCAAGGCAAAAACTGAAACGTCCGTATTTCTTTTGCTTTTCTCTGCGCTGTCTCTGCGTCTCTGCGTCTCTGCGGTGGGTAGTGTCTTTTGATTCTGCACCAGAACCTAAGTCCGCCATGCCCAACGCCCCCTTGATTGAAGCCCGCGCCGTCTGCAAGACTTACGAGACCAAGGACGGCCCGGTCGAGTCCCTCAAAGCACTCGACTTCACGATCGCCGAAGGCGAATTCATATCGGTCGTCGGGCCGTCGGGCTGCGGCAAGAGCACGCTGCTCAAGATGATCGCCGGACTGCTGCCGCTCTCCGGCGGCACGCTGACGCTTTTGGGCAAACCCATTGCCGGGCCGCAACACGACGTCGGCATCGTCTTTCAAAGCGCCGTGTTGCTCGCCTGGCGAAACGTCATCGACAACATTCTGCTGCAGGCGGAAATCCGCCACATGCCCAAGGCCGAGGCGAAGGCCAAGGCACAAAAACTGATCGTCATGGCCGGGCTGACCGGCTTCGAAGGCAAATACCCCTGGCAGCTCTCGGGTGGCATGCAGCAGCGCGCGTCGATCTGCCGCGCGCTCTTGCACGATCCTTCGGTACTGTTGATGGACGAGCCCTTCGGCGCGCTCGACGCGCTGACGCGCGAGAAAATGAACCTCGAACTGCAACGCATCTGGCTCGAGTCGAAAAAAACCGTGCTGCTGATTACCCACAGTATTCCCGAAGCGGTCTTCCTCTCCGACCGGGTGATCGTCATGAGCGAACGCCCGAGCTCGATCGCCGCGATCTACGACATCGACTTGCCACGCCCGCGCACGCTGGACATGATGGCCTCACCCGAGTTTGCTGTTTATGCCAAGCAGGTTCGCGCGCATTTCTATTCACAAGGTAGTCTCGATCACTGAATCTGGGCGACGATGAAAAAAATCACCATCACCGCCGTCGCTGCGAAGTTCGAGCGCGAAGCGCTGATCCGCCCGTTCGGTTTCAAGGGCGGCTATATGAGCGAGATCTGGCAGAGCGCAGCGCTGCTCCAGAGCGAGGCCGGAGCGCGCAAAATCGGGCTGTGCACACAGAACGTCCTGTGGAGCGACGCTGCCGTGTTCGCCGCGCATTCCGAGAGCGCGGGCAACGCGCTGATGTTCGCGCTTACCGAATACGCGCTCGGGCTGGTCAACGGCCGCTCCTTCGTTACCCCGGTCGATCTGCTCGATTCGATCCTCGACGAGGTCTACGCGCACGGCAAGAAGATCAGCGGCAATCCGCGTCTGCGCAAGACCTTTGCCCTGAACGCGCTGGTCGGCGTGGACAACGCCGCCTGGCTGCTCTACGCCGCCGAGAATGGTATCGAAAGCTTTGACGAACTTGTACCGGCCGCCTACAGGCCGGCGCTGGCGCATCGGCATCAACAGGTCGCCAGCATCCCGCTGATGGCGTACAACATCCCGGTCGAAGAAATCAAGGCCGCCGTCGCCGGTGGCTATTTCTTCATGAAGATCAAGATCGGCCAGCCGGGCAGCCAGCAGGAGATGCTCGAAAAGGACAAGGCGCGTCTTTCGGAGATTCACCAGGCGATCGGCGGCGCGCGCACGCCGCATACGGCGGACGGGAAACTGCCTTATTACTTCGACGCCAACGAGCGTTACGAGAGCAAGGAGACGCTGCTGCGCCTGCTCGACCATGCACGGAAAATCGGCGCTTTCGATCAGATCGCCATCATCGAGGAACCTTTTGCCGAAACCTTCGACGCCGACATCAGCGATATCCCGGTGCGGATCGCCGCCGACGAGAGCGCGCATACCGACGCTGACGCGATCCGGCGCATGCAGATGGGTTACAAGGCGATCGCCTTGAAAGCGATCGCCAAGACGCTGAGCATGACGCTGAAGGTCGCGCAGGCGGCGCATGAACGGCAGGTTCCCTGTTTTTGCGCCGACCTCACGGTCAATCCGATCCTCGTCGAATGGAACAAGAACGTCGCCGCGAGGCTCGCGCCGTTCCCGGGCATCGGTATCGGCCTGCTCGAAACCAATGGCCACCAGAACTACAAAAACTGGGGCGCGATGCGCTCCTACCAGCCGCAACACGATGCGCAGTGGTCGCTGACCCGGAAAGGCGTGTTTAATCTTGACGCGGACTATTACGCAAAAAGCGGCGGCATATTCATGCCGTCTTCTCACTATGAAGCCCTGTTTGCCCCGTCTGAATTCCCATGACTGATTAT
Organism: Burkholderiales bacterium; assembly: GCA_038248575.1. Taxonomy (GTDB): domain Bacteria; phylum Pseudomonadota; class Gammaproteobacteria; order Burkholderiales; family Rhodocyclaceae; genus Propionivibrio. The sequence goes on from JBBRXI010000114.1 coordinate 2,893, forward strand.
CCGCAACTGCGCTTTGGCGTGATCGGCATCGATCATCGCCACATCTACGATCACGTCGCCAGCCTACTGGCCATCGGCGCCGAGTGCGCCGGTTACTGGACGCGCGGCGAGCCGCGTACGCTGAAAGGCTTCGTCGAGCGCTTCCCCGGGCTGCACCGCGTCAGCGACCGCCGCGAGATTCTCGAAGACCGCAGCGTGCAACTCATCGCCTGCGCGGCGATTCCCTGCGAGCGCGCCGGCTTTGGCGTCGAAGCGATGCGCCACGGCAAGGACTTCATGGCCGACAAACCGGGCGTCACGAGCTTCGAACAGTTGGCCGAAGTGCAAGCCGTGCAGCGCGAAAGCGGGCGGATTTTCTCGGTCGATTTTACCGAGCGTTTCGAAGTACGCGCGGTGACCACCGCCACCGAACTCGTTCGCGCCGGAGCGATCGGCGAAGTCCTGCAGACCGTCGGCCTCGGTCCGCACCGGCTCAACGCGCAGCTGCGCGACGACTGGTTTTTCGATACGCGGACCTACGGCGGAATTCTCGTCGACATCGCCTCGCACCAGATCGACCAGTTCCTGCATTTCACCAGCAACGCCGACGCGCGCATCGTCGTTGCGCGCGTCGGTAATCTCGCGCACCCGCAGTTCCCCGGCTTCGAGGACTTCGGCGAAATCCTGCTCGCTCAGGGCAAAGCCAGCGGCTATATCCGCGTCGACTGGTTCACCCCCGAGGGCTTGCCGACCTGGGGCGATGGGCGGCTGACGATCCTCGGCAGCGAAGGCTATATCGAGTTGCGCAAATACGTCGACATCGCCGGCCGCCCGGGCAAGGACCACCTCTTCCTGGTCAACCACGAAGGCACGCGCCACATCGACTGCTCGGCGGCGCCGCTGCCCTACTACACCGATTTGCAGCGCGACATCTTCGAACGCAGCGAGACCGCGATGACGCACAGCCACTGCTTCAAGGTCTGCGAGCTTGCGCTCACGGCGCAGGAGACGGCGGAGACGATCTCGACGTAGTAGGCGGGGTTGGAAGGTCAACATCTACCGCAGAGGCGCGGAGGCGCAGAGATCACGCAGAGAAAACCAGGAAGCGTAAAAGATTCAATCTCGATCTTGCCCTTCTCTGCGCTGCCTCTGCGTCTCTGCGTCTCTGCGCTGGGGTTTAGTAGGCGTCGGTCGGCGCCGTGGCGAACGAGCCGGCAAGCGCGATCGGCTATAATGCGCTGCTTTCGTGCGCCATCATCAATTGCCTCTCGTGCCGCAGTCCAAGCCTGTCTCTTCAGCCCTGCCGTTCGTGCTTGCCTTGCCAGCATTTAAGGCCGGCGAACGCACGCAGTTGCCGCCGTTTGCCGGCTCGGCCGACGCGCTGACCATTGCCCAACTCGCAGTCGGTGCCGGACACCCGAAACTGATCGCGGTGCTTACAGCGAGCGCCAACGATGCGCAGCGTCTGCTCGATGAAATTGCCTGGTTCGCTCCCCATCTGCGCGTGCGTCTTTTGCCCGACTGGGAAACGCTGCCCTACGACAGTTTCTCGCCGCACCACGACCTGATTTCCGAGCGCCTGGCGACGCTCTACAGCGTCATGCGCGGCGAATGCGACGTGCTGCTCGTGCCGGCCTCGACCGCTGCCTACCGCTTCCTGCCGCCGACCTATCTTGCCGCCTATACTTTCTTTCTCAAGAACGGCGAGACGCTCGACGCCGAGCAACTGCGCGCGCAGATGACGCTCGCCGGCTATGCGCACGTCACGCAGGTCGTCGCCCCGGGCGAGTACGCGGTGCGCGGTGGGATCATTGACCTCTTCCCGATGGGCTCGCCGCTACCCTACCGCATCGATCTATTCGGCGACGAAATCGAAAGCATCAAGACTTTCGACGTCGATACGCAGCGCACGCTCTACCCGGTGCCCGAGGTGAGATTGCTGCCGGCGCGCGAATTTCCGCTCGACGACAAGGGCCGTACGCGCTTTCGCCAGCGCTTTCGCGAACTCTTCGAGGGCGATCCGGCGCGCTCGGGCATTTACAAGGACGTCTCGAACGGAATTCCCTCGGCCGGTATCGAATACTGGCTGCCGCTCTTCTTCGAAGAAACGGCGACGCTCTTCGATTACCTGCCGAAAGACGCGCTGCTCTGCCTGCATAACGACGTTCCCGAGGCGATCCGCACTTTCTGGCGCGAGGCACAGTCGCGTTACGCGATGCTCTCGGGCGAACACAGTCGGCCGCTGCTGCCGCCGGGCGATCTCTTTCTCGGCGAAGAGCCCTTCTTCACCGCCGCCAAACCGTATACGCGGCTGATTCTCGCGGCTGGCGACGGCGGACCGGTGAGCCCCGTGCCGCCGGTCGCCGTCAATCGCCGTGCCGACGATCCGCTGGCCGCCTTTAAAGCCTTCATCGCCGGCTTTGCCGGCCGTGTCCTGCTGCTCGCCGAATCGGCCGGGCGGCGCGAGACGCTGTTGGAACTCTTTGCCGAATACGGTCTTAAGCCCGAGCCGTGCGCCGACTTGCCCGCCTTCCTGGCGACCAACAGCACGCTCGCGCTAGCCGTCGCACCGCTGCACGACGGCTTTGTGCTGACCGGGGTGCGTGGCGCACCACCAATCGCCTTCATCACCGAGTCCGAATTCTACGCCGGCAGCCCGGCGCGCCGCACGCGTCACGCCGCGCAGCGCAAAGCCTCGCTCGACAACTGGCTGCGCGACCTCACCGAGCTCAAGGTCGGCGACCCGGTGGTGCACGAGCAGCACGGCATCGCGCGCTATCGCGGACTCGTACATCTAGACCTCGGCGAAGGCGACATGGAGTTTCTCGAGTTGCATTACGCCGGCGAAACCAGGCTCTACGTCCCGGTCGCCCAGTTGCACGTCATTTCGCGCTATTCGGGAGCAGACCCGGACAGCGCGCCGCTGCATACACTCGGCACGCCGCAATGGGAAAAGGCCAAGCGGCGGGCCGCGCTGCAGGCGCGCGACACGGCCGCCGAGCTGCTTTCGCTCTACGCCGTGCGCGCCGCGCGCCAGGGCCACGCCTTCGCCTTCTCGGCGCACGATTATGACGCCTTTGCCGATGGTTTCGGCTTCGAGGAAACGCCCGACCAGGCCTCCGCGATCGACGCCGTGATCGACGACATGAAGTCCGGCCGGCCGATGGACCGCCTGGTCTGCGGCGACGTCGGTTTCGGCAAAACCGAAGTCGCGCTGCGCGCCGCTTTCTGCGCGGTGGCCGGCGGCAAGCAGGTGGCTGTGCTGTGTCCGACGACGCTGCTCAGCGAACAGCATTTCCAGACTTTTTCCGACCGCTTCGCGCAGGTTGGCAACGACTGGCCGGTGAAGATCGCCGAACTCTCGCGTTTTCGCACCGCCCGGGAAACAACGCAAGCGCTCAAGGAGCTCGCCGAGGGCCGTGTCGACATTGTCATCGGCACGCACAAATTGCTGCAAAAGGATGTGAAGTTCACCCGCCTTGGCCTCGTCATCATCGACGAGGAGCACCGCTTCGGCGTGCGCCAGAAGGAGGCCTTGAAAGCGCTGCGCGCCGAAGTCGACGTGCTGACGCTCTCGGCGACGCCGATCCCGCGCACGCTGGGCATGTCACTCGAGGGTCTGCGCGACTTTTCGGTGATCGCCACGGCGCCGCAAAAACGGCTGGCGATCAAGACCTTCGTTTCCAGGTTCTCCGACGGCATCATCCGCGAAGCGCTGCTGCGCGAATTCAAGCGCGGCGGCCAGGTGTACTTCCTGCACAACGAGGTCGACACCATCGAGAACATGCGCGACAAGCTGACCAAACTCCTGCCCGAAGCGCGCATCGTCGTCGGCCACGGCCAGATGAACGAGCGCGAACTGGAGCGCGTCATGCGCGACTTCACCGGCCAGCGTTCCAATCTGTTGTTATGTACGACGATCATCGAAACCGGCATCGACAACCCGCACGCCAACACCATCATCATCAACCGCGCCGACAAGTTCGGCCTCGCCCAGTTGCACCAGTTGCGCGGCCGCGTCGGTCGCTCGCACCACCAGGCCTATGCCTACCTGCTCACACAGAACGATTTCAGCGAAAATTCCGGGCTGACCAGGCAGGCGCGGCAACGCCTCGAAGCCATCCAGATGATGGACGAACTCGGGGCCGGTTTTTACCTTGCCATGCACGACCTCGAAATCCGTGGTGCCGGCGAAGTACTCGGCGAAAGCCAGTCCGGCGAAATGCAGGAGGTCGGTTTCAATCTGTTCACCGAAATGCTCAACCGTGCTGTCGCCGCCCTCAAGCAGGGCCAGGAGCCGGATCTTACCCAACCGCTCGGCATTGCCACCGAAATCAACCTGCATACCCCGGCGCTGTTGCCCGACGACTACGCGCC
>JBBRXI010000115.1:0-7218 GCA_038248575.1 Burkholderiales bacterium
ACCATCGCCGCAGTCGTCCAGCTGACCGAGATGGTGATCCAGAAAACCAGCCCGCTGCTGCATCAGGTGCTCGGCATCTACCTGCCGTTGATTACCACCAACTGCGCGGTACTCGGCGTACCCCTGCTCAACGTCGCCAACAAGCATGATTTTATCGAGTCGCTGCTCTTTGGCGCCGGCAGCGCGGTCGGCTTCTCGCTCGTCCTCGTCCTTTTCGCCGGAATCCGCGAGCGCGTCGAAGGCGCCGATGTTCCCGTGCATTTTCGCGGCATCGCCATCGCCATGGTCACCGCCGGCCTGATGTCGCTGGCCTTCATGGGTTTTGCCGGACTCGACAAGGCGTACTGATGCTCTCGGCAATTCTCATCATGGCACTCGGGGCCGTCGTTCTCGGCGCTGCGCTCGGTTACGCGTCGATCAAGTTCAAGGTCGAAGGCAATCCGCTCGTCGAAAAAATCGAGGCGATATTACCGCAAACGCAGTGCGGACAATGCGGCTACCCGGGCTGCAAGCCCTACGCCGAAGCCATTGCTGAGGGCGAGGCGGAGATCAACCTTTGCCCGCCAGGCGGCATCGAGGGCGTACGCAAACTCGCCGACCTGCTCGGCCGGGAGGTGAAAGCGCTCGAAGCCGAAGAAAAGCCAAAGCAACTCGCGTTCATTGACGAAGAGACCTGCATTGGCTGCACGCTCTGCATCCAGGCCTGCCCGGTGGACGCCATCGTCGGCGCCGCCAAGCAGATGCACACCATCGTCGCCGACCTGTGCACCGGTTGCGAATTGTGCGTCAAACCCTGCCCGGTCGAATGCATCAGCATGGAGGTGATCGGTGAAAACCTTGACAACTGGAAATGGAAATACCCGGTGATCGAACTGAAACGCAGCGCATGAAACTCCAACCAAACCGACCACAGAGACACCGAGGCACAGAGAAAGTCAATGCTTGTTCCTGCCGCATTGTCGGCGCCTCTTCGCCACGGCTCGCCGGCTAGCAATGCTCAAGCAACTCTTTAACTTCAAGGGCGGCGTCAAGCCGGCGACCAACAAGGCGTCGTCACAGCAGGCGCCGATCGGCATTGCACCAGTACCCGGCCGGTTCGTCGTTCCGCTCCATCAAAGTATTGGCGGCACGCCCCATCCGCTCGTTGCCGTCGGCGACACAGTCGGCAAGGGGCAGCGCATCGGCGGCGCCGACCAGTGGCTCTCGGCGGCCGTACACGCGCCGACCTCAGGTACCGTGACGGCTATCGAAGAACACGTCGCCGCTCATCCGTCCGGCCTGCCGACGCTCTCGGTAATCATTGCAGCCGACGGCCGCGACGAGTGGAGCGAGCGCCAGCCGGTCGACACCACGCAGCTCGCGCCCGAGCGCGTGCGCGAGATCCTGCGCGACGCGGGCGTCGTCGGCTTGGGCGGCGCCGTCTTTCCGAGCCACGCCAAGCTCAGCGCGGCGAAAGCCGTCGCCATGGACGAACTGATCATCAATGGCGCCGAGTGCGAGCCGTACATGACCTGCGACGATTTTCTGATGCGCGAGCGCGCCGACGACATCGTGCGCGGCGCTCGCGTTTTTCGTGACCTGCTCGAACCGAAGCGCGTCCTGATCGGCATCGAAGACAACAAGCCCGAAGCGCTTGCCGCGATGCGCGCCGCGGTGGAAAAACTCGGCGAGGACTTCACCGTCGTCGGCGTGCCGACCCGCTATCCGGCAGGGGGCGCCAAGCAACTCATTCGCGTCCTCACCGGCAAGGAAGTCCCGGCAGCCAAGCGCTCGCCGGAAATGGGCGTGCAGTGTTTCAACGTTGCCACCGCGTATTCCGCCTGGCGGGCGCTGGCGCACGGCGAGGCGGTAATCTCGCGCATCGTCACGCTGACCGGCAACGTCGAGCAGCCACGCAATTGGGAGGCGCGCATCGGCACGCCGCTCGCTGACTTCGTCGCGCTCGGCACGCCGAAGCCGGATACCAACGGCTATCTGATGGGCGGGCCGATGATGGGCTTCGAGTTGCCAAGCCTCGCCGCGCCGCTCGTCAAGGCGACCAACTGCATCATTGCCGGATCAGCGACGCTGTTCCCGCCGCCGCCGCCGGAAATGCCGTGCATCCGCTGCGCTGCCTGTGCCAAGGCCTGCCCGCACGAGTTGCAGCCGTTCGAGTTGTACTGGTTTGCGCGCGCCCGCAACTTCGGCAAAACGCAGGAATACCAGATTTTCGACTGCATCGAATGCGGCTGCTGCAGCTACGTCTGCCCGTCGCACATCCCGCTGGTGCACTACTTCCGCTTTGCCAAGAGCGAGATCTGGTCGCGCGAGCGCGAGAAAAAACAGGCCGAAGCGGCGAAATCGCGTTTCGAACTGCGCAACGAGCGCGACGAACGCGAGCAGGCTGAAAAAGCTGCGCGCCTCGCGAAAGCGGCAGCCGCCAAGGCCGACGAGAAGAAGGCGCTTGCCGATCAGGCGGCGCGCGTCGCCGCCGTTGCGGCTGCGGCCGCGAGCGCGCCGCCTGCCGACGCCGAGGCGAGTGCCGTCCCCGATGCGCAGGCGGGAAAGCAGGCGCTGATTGCCGCCGCGATCGAGCGCGCGCGCATTCAGCGCGAAGCCGTGCAGGCGAAGAACACCGACGGCCTGAACGTCGCCCAGCGCAAGGAAATCGCGACGATCGAAGCACGCCGCGCGCTTTTGCCCACACCGTCAACCGCTGCCGACGCAGAGAACGCGCCAACGCCGAGCTCCCAGAGGGAAGAACGATGAAAGGTTTTTGCCTTTTTCTGTGCTCTCTGCGCCTCGGCGCTCTCGGTGTTGAAAGAGGTTAAGCAGGTATGGATTTCACTACCCCGCCTTATTTGACGCAGAACGTCAGCGTCCGCCGCGTCATGCTGCAGGTGCTCGCCGCGCTGGTGCCGGCGATTGCCGTTTACGCCTGGCTGCTCGGCCCGATCATCCTCGTACAGATTGGCATTGCCAGCCTCGCCTGCCTGCTCGCCGAAGCGGCAATGCTCGCGCTGCTCAAGAAGCCGCTCGGCCTTTTCCTCGGCGACGGCAGCGCGATCGTCACCGCCTGGCTGATCGCCCTGTCCTTCCCGCCGCTCGCCCCGTGGTGGCTGATCGTCGTCGCCTCGCTGTTCGCCATCGTCGTCGCCAAGCACCTTTACGGCGGCCTCGGCCAGAATCCCTTCAATCCGGCGATGATCGCCTTTGCCGTGTGCATCGTTTCGTTCCCGGCGCTGATGGCGCAATGGCCGCCCGTCGCACCTATCGAACTCCACGCTTCGTATGCCGACCGCATCGGCGAGCAACTGGCGCTGGTGCTCGGCAGTGCGCCGCGCATCGACGCGATGAGCGGCGCAACGCCGCTCGACGCGCTCAAGACAGCGCTGAAACTCGGTGCAGGTCAGGTGACGGTCGCGGCAACGCTGGCCGACGCGCGCAGCTTCGGCTATGTGGCCGGCAAGGGCTGGGAATGGGTCGCTGCGAGCTATCTGCTCGGCGGCCTCTGGCTGTGGCAACGCAAAATCATCAGCTGGCACGCGCCCGGTGGCTTTATCGCCGGCATCGCGCTGCTCGCCGGCGCACTCTGGCTGATCGACCCGACGCGGTTCGCCAACCCGCTCTTCCACCTCTTCTCGGGCGGCACGATGCTCGGCGCCTTCTTCATCGTCACCGACCCGGTCTCCGGCTGCACGACGCCGCGCGGCAAGCTCATTTTCGGCGTCGCCGCCGGCGTGCTGGCTTACCTCATCCGAGTTTTTGGTGGCTACCCGGACGGTGTCGCCTTCGCCGTCCTCTTGCTCAACATCTGCGTTCCGCTGATCGATCTCTATACGCAGCCGCCGATCTTCGGCATGAAGAGCAAGCGATGAGTCAGGAGAAGCCGGCAAGGTCGGCAAGGCCGGTGAATCCGGTCAAGCCGCCGACCGCGACCAAAATGGCCGTGCGCACGGCGGTGATTCTCTTTCTCTTCGTCGCCGTATTCACCGCGCTGCTCTCGGCCGCCTATCTATGGACCTTGCCGACGATAGTGGCCGCTGCCGCCGAAGAGAAAATGAAGCTGATCGACGACGTCCTGCCACGCACGAGCTACGACAACGCCTTGCTCAGCGACAGCATTCAACTTGCGCCGAGCCCGGCGCTCGGCCTTGCCGAGGCATCGACCGCCTACCGCGCCCGGCGCGGTGGCCAGGTGAACGCTGTCGTCCTCGAAGCGGCAGCACCCGACGGCTACGCCGGGACGATCCGCCTGCTGATCGCCGTCGCCGCCGACGGTACGCTGATCGGCGTGCGCGTCACGCAGCACAAGGAGACGCCCGGACTCGGCGACTACATCGAACCGAAAAAGGACAAGAACAAGCAGCGCCCGTGGATTACACAGTTCGCCGGGCGGCGAGCGAGCGCCGATGACGAGCGCGAGTGGAAAGTCCGGAAGGACGGCGGACGCTTCGACTCGGTCGCCGGCGCGACGGTGACGCCGCGGGCGATCGTCAAGGCGGTGCGCAAGGCGGCGCTCTACGTCGCCGCGAACCACGAAACACTGTTCGCGTCGAAATGACCGGAAGAAACCGATCACCACAGAGACACAGAGAAAGCCCTTCAATTAGGCGAGCACGTTCGGCTTTAATTGGAATGGATTCGAATCTTTTTCCTCTGTCTCTGTGTCTCTGTGGTGAAGCATTGTTTGGAATTTCTATATGACCCGTGATGAACTCCGCCAGATCGCCGCTAACGGCGTCTGGAAACAGAACACCAGCCTGATCCAGATTCTCGGCTTGTGTCCGCTGCTCGCCGTGACGACCAATCTGGTCAACGGCGTCATGTTGTCCCTGGCGACGATCCTGGTCATGGCCGTTGCCGGTCTTGCCGTCGCTAGCCTGAGGAATCTCATCCCGCACGAAATCCGCATTCCGGTCTTCATCCTGATCGTCGCCGCGCTGGTCACCGTCGTCGACCTGTTGTTCAACGCACAACTGCATGAGTTGTACCTCGTACTCGGAATCTTCATTCCGCTCATCGTCACCAACTGCATCGTTCTGGCGCGCGTCGAAGCCTTCGCCAACAAGAACCCGCCGCTGCAATCAATGGTCGACGGCGTGTTCATGGGGGTCGGCATGCTGTGGACCCTGGCGCTGCTCGGTGGCCTGCGCGAACTGCTCGGCGCCGGCACCCTCTTCTCTGGCATCGAGATGGTGTTCCCCGGCCTGCAGCCCTTGCAGTTGCTGCCCGCTGACTACCCCGGCCTGTTGCTCGCACTGCTCCCGCCCGGCGCCTTCATCGTCCTCGGCTGCCTGATCGCCGCGAAAAACTGGATCGAGGCACGCGCCACGGCGCGCGTGCCCAAGCAGTCGCCGGCGCCGGCCGGCGCGCGATGAACGCGGCCAAGCGCAGCGAGATATTCAAGCGCCTGCGCGCGCTCAATCCCGAACCGACGACCGAACTCGTTTACACGAGCCCGTTCCAGTTGCTCATTGCGGTCATTCTTTCGGCGCAAGCGACCGATAAAAGCGTGAACCTCGCGACGCGACGATTGTTTGCCGATGCGCCGACGCCGCAGGCGTTGCTCGCGCTCGGCGTAGAGGGCCTAGTTCCGTACATCAACCGCATCGGGCTCTACCAGGGCAAGGCAAAGCACGTCATCGCCACCTGCCGCACGCTCATCGAGGCGCACGGCGGCGAAGTGCCACGCGCGCGCGACGCGCTCGAAGCGCTGCCCGGCGTCGGGCGCAAGACCGCCAACGTCGTCCTCAACACGGTCTTCGGCCAAGCGGTGATCGCCGTCGACACGCACGTCTTTCGCGTCGCCAACCGTACGCGCCTCGCGCCCGGCAAGAGCCCGCTGGTCGTCGAAACGGCGCTCGCCAAATGCGTGCCCGGCGCGTACCGGCGCAACGCCCATCACTGGCTGATTCTGCATGGCCGTTACGTCTGCAAGGCGCGCCTGCCCGAATGCTGGCACTGCCCGATCGCCGACCTTTGCGAGTATGCGGAGAAAACGACGCTCGTCTCCCTGGCCAAGGAAAGAATTTCACCAGCGAGCGACGCACAGCGCAGCGTTGCCGCAACAAGGAAATGAAGCGCCCTGCCGCCCGGTGTTGTGAGGGCTTGCTGTGCCTGGCAGCCTGACGGAGCACCGATCATGACCGTCGCCACCGCCCTGATCGCAGGCAATGAGCTCTTGCCGCAGCTTGCCGAAGCCGCACTGGCGCAGGCGCTCGCCAGCGCCGGGCTGACGCGGGGCAACGGCGTGCTCAGCCCGCTCGCCAGCCGACTCGTGGGCAAGCCCTCGGAGGAAACCGATGTTCAATCCATCGCGTGAGCAGGTTCGCCGGTTTTTCTGCGAGTCGTGGCGCAAGCACCGCCAACGGCTACCGCTCGAAGGCGCCGAAGCGACCGCCGCCGACCTCATCGCGCAGCATCCCGAGTACCACGCGCTGCTCGAAAAACCGGAGGCCGCGGTCGAGCAGGAATTCACACCCGAAGGCGGCCAGACGAACCCCTTTCTGCACCTGTCGCTGCACCTTGCGATCGCCGACCAGATCAGCATCGACCAGCCGCCGGGAATCCGCGCCGCCTACCAGGCGCTGCGCCAGCGGCTCGACGTGCATGAAGCCGAACACGCGATCCTCGAGTGTCTCGGTGAGACGCTGTGGCGTGCCCAGCGCGACGGCGGTGGAATCGACTCTGTAAAGTATCTCGCGTGCGTCCGGCGCGCTGCCCGACGCTAAACTCCTGTGCGCCTGGCCCGTTGGGCGAGCGCTGCGTGGCGCCATCCGGCTGTCGTACTTTGCGCGTCAATGGGCGCTTGGTACTATGCGCCTTGCCAGCACGCTACAGCGGGCGCGCGCCCGAATCGATTCAGCGCATGAACCGACCAGCTTGCGCCAAAAAACCCGAAGGAGATGTCCATGCAGTTCACCTCAATGATTCTTTCGAACGTCGAGGTTTCACCAGGCTACTGGCGAATGCGGCTGACCGCACCGCAGGCGTTTGCCGCCGCGCACGCCGGGCAGTTCGTCATGGTTCGCGTCAGCGGCGCGATCGATCCGCTGCTGCGCCGGCCGCTGGCCATTTTCGACGTCGGCATGCACACCCCGGCGCAAAGCGGTTCGCAGCCGCAACCCTTTTTCGAGATTACAAGTTCCAGATTTGCCATTGTACTTTTTATTGTTGTACCACCCCAGTCATTCTCGTAACCTATCTCATTTTGATAAACAAGCTGTCCTGACCGTG
>JBBRXI010000116.1:0-7156 GCA_038248575.1 Burkholderiales bacterium
ACGCAAGAAAATCACGCTCGACGACCAGTCGGCGAAGACCAAGGTGCTCACCGTCACCGCCGCCGGCGCACGCGAAGCCAAAGGCGCCGGCAAACCCGGCGACCGGCAAGCCGGCGCCGGACCGTCCCGCCGCGTCGGGGTGATCACCCTGCCCTCGTTCTATCGGGATTTCGAGGGCCGGCAAAAAGGCGATCGCGAGTATCGCAGCGCGGCGCGCGATGTCGCCCGGGCGCTGGCCAACCTTCAACGCGACCAGGTCGACGGCGTGCTGCTCGACCTGCGCGACAACGGTGGCGGCTCGCTGATCGAGGCGGTCGAGACCGCCGCGCTGTTCATCGGCAGCGGGCCCATCGTGCAACAACGCGATACCGGCGGCGAAATCAAGGTCGAGCACAGCGCGCGCAGCGGGCTCGCCTGGGACGGGCCGCTCGGCGTCCTGATCAACCGCGGTTCGGCGTCCGCGTCGGAAATCTTTGCCGCGGCGATCCAGGACTACCAGCGCGGCGTGGTCATCGGCGAACCCAGCTTCGGCAAAGGCACCGTGCAGGCACTGATCAGTCTCGACGAACTGGCGAGAAAAGACAAACCCGTATTGGGCGAACTCAAGTTGACGGTCGGTCAATTTTTCCGGGTCAACGGTGGAACGACGCAACGACGCGGCGTGCAACCGGATATCGCCTTGCCGACCCTGTCGACACCCGAAGACTTCGGCGAAGCGAGCTTCGACAATGCGCTACCCTGGGTGAAAATCAAGCCGCTTGCCTATTCCCCGGCCGGTGACCTGAGCCGGCTGCTGCCCGAGCTCGAGCGGCAGCACCAAGACCGCGTCAAGCACAGCAAGGACTTCCGTAACCTGCAGGACAATATCGGGGAATTGCAGCGCCTGCGCGAACGCACCGTCATTTCACTGAACGAAGACGAACGACGCCGCGAACGCGATGCGCTGAGCGCCCGCATCAAAGCACGTCAGGCCGACGGCGCCGCCGCCCGCGACGAACTGGCACAGGCCACGGACCGCGCCGAGGCGGCAGCAAAACCGCCCGGCGGGACGACTCTGCCAGGCGCTGACACGGGCGATACGGCACGCGACCCGGCCGCGAGCAAAGATGCAGTAAGCGATTTGAGTTTGCTTGAAGCGGCGCGCATCGTCGGCGACGCGGCCGCGCTATGGGCACCGACGATGGCCATCGCCACCTCAGCCAAGCCGGCGCCAAAGCTCGGGCGGGACAATGGCCAGCGACTTGACGAAGCGGCCCGGCGCGCCGGGGCGTGGAAGCAGTCGCAAAGAGACGATTATGGCCCCATGCAACGTCCTTGACTTCTGGTTTGGGGAAATTGATCCCAAACAGTGGTGGCGCGCGGACGAGCAACTGGACCGCGAGATCGGCGAACGTTTTGGCGCGCTGCATCACCAGGCAGCGCGCTGCGAGTTGTATGCCTGGCGCGGCGACTTGCCCGGTCGCCTGGCCGAAATCATCGTCCTCGACCAGTTCTCACGTAACATTCACCGCCATTCGGCAGCCGCGTTCGCCTGTGACGCGCAGGCGCTTGCGCTCGCCCAGGAGGCGATCCGCGCCTGCGCGGTGGGCTTGCTCGAACCGGCAAGACGGGCGTTCCTCTACATGCCCTTCATGCACAGCGAGTCGCCAGCGATCCACGCGATCGCCGCCACCCTCTTCGCCCAAGCAGGGCTCGAAGGCAATCGCCAATTCGCGTCCCGGCACCAGGCCATCGTCGACCGCTTCGGCCGCTACCCGCACCGCAACGCGGCGCTCGGGCGGCACTCGAGCGCCGAAGAAATCGCTTTTCTCGAAACTCCGGGATCGTCGTACTAGCAGCGCGTCGCGGACTTAACGCGCAGCGTCGCTTGAAGTTTCCGAGAGCGTCACTTGGCGATAATTTCCTTGCCCTCGGCGAAGTTTGCCGCGCGCCGCACCTCTGGGCGACAAAGTGGCTTCGTGCAACCGGCGGGAACTGCTAAAGTGCACGCTTTGCCCACATCGCTTCCAAGGAGATTACGCATGCTGTCCCGCCTCAAGACCCTGACCACGATCGCCGTACTGGCTTTTGCCAGCCTCACTGCGGTCCATGCGGCCGAACCGCTGAAAGCCGGTTTTGTCTATATCGGCCCAACTGGCGATCACGGCTGGACCTACGCGCACGACGAGGGGCGCAAGCAACTCGAAGCGCAGTCGGGCGGCAGCGTCAAAACGACCTTCGTCGAAAACGTTCCCGAAACGGCGGATGCCGAGCGCGTTTTCCGCGACCTCGCGCAAAAGGGCAACAAGATCGTTTTTGCCACGTCCTTCGGCTATATGAACCAGATGGTCAAGGTTGCCAAGGCCTTCCCGAATACCGTTTTCATGCACGCCACCGGTTACAAGACGGCGCCGAACCTTGGCGTCTATGACGTGCGCACCTACGAAGGCGCCTACATGCTTGGCGTCGTCGCCGGCAAGATGAGCAAAAACAACAAGCTCGGCATCGTCGCCTCGATCCCGATCCCCGAAGTCATTCGCAACATCAACGCCTTCACGCTCGGCGCGCGCAGCGTCAACCCGGCGATCACGACGCGCGCCATCTGGGTGAACACCTGGTTTGATCCGGGCAAGGAACGCGAGGCGGCACTGGCGCTGATTGCTCAGGGCTGCGACGTGCTGATGCAGAACACCGACTCGCCAGCTGTCGTCCAGGCGGCGCAGGAAAAAGGCGTTCTCGCCTTCGGCTGGGATTCTGACATGAGCAAGTTCGGCGGCAAGGCCCATCTCGCCGCGTCGATCCTGCACTGGGACGTCATCTACAAGAAGACCGTCGCCGAAGTCCAGGCCGGCACATGGAAGACCGGCGATCTCTGGTGGGGCGTCAAGGAAGGTGCGGTCAATATCGAAAACTTCGGTCCGGCCGTCCCGGCCGACGTCAAGAAACTCGCCGAAGAGCGTCGCGACGCGATCCGCGCCGACAAGCTGCACCCGTTCACCGGCCCGCTCAAGAACCAGGCCGGCAAGGAGTTCCTCGCTGCCGGCAAGACCTACACCGACGCCGACCTGAAGAAAATGAACTTCTTCGTCGAAGGCGTCGAAGGCAGCATTCCCAAGTAAGCGGCCGCCGTCCGGTAACGCCAGGAACACCCCTCGCGCAGGGGTGTTTTCCGCCGATTGTTGACCGGAGATGCAATGCTTGAAGCCTTCTCCGTCGCGACGATCACGGTGCTCGCGGTGATCAGCCCGGGTGCCGATTTCGCCATGGTCACGCGCAACAGCATGCTCCGCTCGCGCCGCGCCGGCGTCCTTACCGCGGCCGGCATCGCGCTCGGCGTCTGGGTCCATGTCGCTTATTCGATGGCCGGCATCGGACTGCTGATCGCCCGCTCGATCTGGCTCTTCAGCCTGCTCAAGTGGGTCGGTGCCGCCTACCTCGTTTATCTCGGCGTAATGCTGCTGCGCGCCAGGCGGGCGAACGCCGGCGAAGCCTGCGCAGGGTTCCTGCCGCTCTCCGATTTTACGGCGCTCAAAACCGGCTTTTTGACCAATGCGCTCAATCCCAAGACGACGCTCTTCGTCGTCGCGCTATTTACCCAGGTGATCAGCCGCGATACGGCGCTTGCCGTGCAACTCGGCTACGGCGCCTTCATGTCGCTTGCCCATTTTTCCTGGTTTTCCTTCGTCGCCTGCGCCTTCTCCTCGCCTGCCGCGCGCCGCTTCGTCGCCTCGTCGCGCCACCTGATCGAGCGCGGCATCGGCGCGGCACTCGTCGGCCTTGGCCTGGCGCTGGCGGCGGCGTCACTGAAATAAGCGGATCACGCCGCGCGCCGGCAAGCTCGCTTGACCGAACCGTCGACGCGGCAACAACGGCTGCGCTACGCCTCGAGCGCCGCTCGGCGTTTTGTACCGTGGCCGGCAAGCTCGTCGATCGAGCGTTGCAGCACGATAAAATCAACTGGCTTGTAATGCACGACGATGCCGTCGGTAACGGCTGCCGCTTTCAACTGCGGGTCGGTATTGCCGGTCAGGAGGATTGCCGGCATATGGGCGCCGAAGCGAGCGCGCAGTGCGCGGACGACGTCGAGCCCGGTTTCACCGTCCGCCAGCGCGTAATCGCTGATCACGATATCGGGCGCTTTATCGGCCAGTTCAGCGCTGCCATGGGCGGCGATCACCTCGTGACCGCCGCGTTCGAGGGCAAAGAGCAGCGCGTCGAGCATCGACCGGTCGTCTTCGACGACGGCAATTTTCAGCGCCCGTCCGGGTTGCGCCGCGCCCCGTTCGCCGATGCGGTCAGCGCCCGGCACTTCGATGGCAAACATCGTTCCGACGCCCAGGCGCGAGCGCAGGCGCACCGTGAGCCCGAGCAGTGCAGCGGTCTTGGCGACAATCGCCAACCCCAAACCGCTGCCGTTTTCACGATTACGCTCGGCGTTGCCGAGTTGTCTGAACTCCTCGAATATGCATTCGGTCTGGTCCTCGGGGATCCCGATGCCGGTATCGTGGACTTCGAGCCAGCACTTACCCTGCGCGCGCCGCAGGCCGATCAGCACGCCGCCGCGGGCCGTGTAACGAACGGCATTGGCGACCAGGTTACTGATGATGCGACCGAACAGGACGGGGTCGCTGTGAGCGACGAAGTCGCTCGCCCGGCAGCGCAGCGTCAAGCCCTTCGCCGCCGCCTGCGGCTGGTGCGTGACGACGATCTGCTCGAGCAGCGGCGCGAGAGCAAAATCCTTGCACTCGGCCTTGACCACCGCGGCGTCGAGCTTGCTGAGGTCGAGCAGATGGTCGAGCATCTCGGTCAGATTGCTGACGCAGCGTCCCATATTGGCGACCAGCCGGTCGTCTTTCTCGGCGCGCATCGCCGCCGCTGCGACGTACAGGGAAAGCGCGCCGAGCGGCTGGCGCAGGTCGTGACTGACCGCGGCGACGAAGCGCGTTCGCGCGGCGTTGGCCGCTTCGGCGCTGGCCTGCGCTTGCTGGCACCTGGCCACCTCGCGAGTCAACTCGGCGGTACGCAGCGCGACGAGTTCCTCGAGTCGTTCGCCGCGTCGGGCTAGTTCCGCCTCGGCCGATAGGCTACGCCTGAGCGCACGATGCAGCGTGGCGGACAGCGCGCAAACGAGCAGGCTGGCCAGCGCGTAAAGGATGATGCCGGCAAGCCCGCTGGAGTCACCCCGATCGATCGCGGCTGCGGGCGGCATCCAGTTGAAAGCGGCGATCGGTATCGAGAGCGCCGTGGCCAGCGCGCCCGGGCCGAATCCGCCATAAACGGCCGCCAGCGTCACCGCCGGATAGAAAAGAACGAAGGCCGACTGCGCGCCCATCTCCGACAGGAAAATCATGCGCGCGACCGTCGCAGCGACCACTACTACGATGGCAATAACATAAGGATAACGCGGACCGTAGGGAACGCTGTCATCGTCGCTCAAGGGCGTCGGTTCGTGCCGCGCATGCAGCGCAGCAGCCAGCAGGTAGCAGCTGCCCAGCGATGTCCCGAGACGGCAGGCCCACGCGTAGACGCTCCACAGTTCGCGGATGAAGCTCAGACCGACGAGTGCGACGGCGATGAGCAGCAGCGCGAGACTGTACCAATAGTGGAACCGGGTGCGCGTGCCCCGGTTCCAGAACAAGGCGGCGGTCAAGGCCAACATCGCCGCCGACGCGAACAGCGCCCACCGGCGCTCCAGCGTCCCGCCGTAATCAGCGGCAAAGAAGGCGGGCAAGCTGCCCGTCAGGGTCGCGTCGACCAGATAGAAAACCGCTGTCACGCACAGCGCCAAGGCAGCGGCGAGCCAGGCCGGCCACAGCCGCGCCGGGCTGCGCCAGTGCGTGGGAATCGCCGCTCCGACGAGGTGACAGAGCGCCGAAAGAAAAACACTGCCGGTGAAGATGGTGACCGTCGTATTGGCATTGAAGCCGCCCGGCCCGAGCAAGGCGGCAATGGCGCCCATCGACCCGGCGATGCTCCAGAAGAAGGCGCCGCAAGCAATTGCGAGCAGCCACAGTTCGCCGCGTCTGGCGAGCACGTGGGCGATGAGATAGGCGACGGCACCCGAGAGCACCGTGCCGAACACGAGATTGACGGCGAGTAGCAGCCACGGCGAGGCAAAGCCGGGACCGGTCTGAAGCGGCTGGAGTGCAACGAGCAGAAAAACGACGATCGGGATCGGCAACCAGGCGAGGTCGACGATCCGCGTCGCACTGAACCCTAACCGAGCCTGGTTTGGCATTGTCATGCGCGTTGCCTATGCGATGGATTTACGCATTATCGTTCCGATTGCGGCCGGCGAGAAGCCCTCCGCCTTCACGTCGCCCTTCCTTCGCCTTCCCTCTCCTTTTCACGCGGCGCCCGCCGCCGCCGACGGCACGAGCGCGACGCGCATCGGCAAGGAGTCAACGATTGCGGTAGACCGGCACGCGCTTCTCGGCAAAGGCGCGCACGCCTTCGCGGCAATCTTCGCTCGCCGCCGCCTGCGCCACGGCGCTCGCGTGATGCGCGCGCAAGTCCGCGTGCATGGTGGCGAGCAGGCCCTTGATCAGCGCCATCGCCGACGGACCGTTGGCGAGCAGGCGGTCGAGCCAGCCGGCAAGCTGAACTTCGAGATCGGCGGCGTCCTCGGCAAGCGCTGTGACGAGCCCCCAGTCGGCAGCCTGCGCCGCGCCAATCGGCGCGCCAAGCAGAACGAGATGCCGCGCCCGCGCTGGCCCGATCATCTCGGCCAGGCGGCGCGTTCCCATCCAGCCGGGGATCATGCCGAGCGTCACTTCGGGGTTGCCCAGTTTGGCTTGCTTGGTGGCGATGCGCAGGTCGGCGGCCATCGCCAGTTCAAGCCCGCCGCCCAGCGCGTGCCCGCTGATCGCCGCGATGACCGGTTGCGGCAGACTGGCGATGCGTTCGAAAACGTCGATCCCGCGCAGGATCCAGTCACGCCCCATATCGTGCGGTGAGAGCCTGCTCCAGGCGTCGATGTCGCCGCCGGTGCAGAAAAAACGACCTTCAGCGCGCAGCACGACGGCGCGCGTCTGCCGGTCACCGCGCAGTTCATCGGCGATCTCTGCGAGCCGCGCCAGCATCGGCAGCGTCAGGGCGTTGCCCTTGTCGGGACGATTGAGCGTGATTTCAGCCCAGCTCACGCCGTCCCGGGCGTGACGCTCGAACAGGATTTCCC